>NZ_APJX01000014.1 GCF_000350545.1 Desulfotignum phosphitoxidans DSM 13687 | reverse complement strand
CTTCAGGCAATATGTTCAATCGTTTCATATGGGCCAGCCAGAAGGAGTCCCACCGGTCATCGGTGTACTTTAATCCTTCATACTGCTTGACAGCGGATGGGTTGGCCAGATGAACCTGATAGCCGTGATTTTGCAGGCCATCCACCAGCCAGTACCAGTTATAGGTTGATTCCACCACAACGCCATCCAGGTTGCTTTTGAACGGTTCCAGTACCGAGAGGACATCCGGCAGATCGTTGCTGATCCGCTTGCCGAATACCCGCTTGTCCTTCTCATCGATGATACCGATATAATTATTACTTGAATGCAAATCAATTCCGGCGTAATATTTCATTGGGCACCTCCTAAATCCTATATGTTAATAATAACTGGTATTATAGCAATCGCTGCTATAATTAGGGAGGTGCCTTCTCATTTTTTAATAGTGCTTCGGCCAGCTTTCCAGGGGAACCCCAAAAATTCCCCTGGAAAGCTGGCTTCCACGCAGTTTAATAGTAGCAAATGTCAACGGTTGTTTTTTGCTACGCCCTTTATATGATTATCAGGCCTTCTATGGTCAGACGAAAGCGGGTATACGATGCAAACAGGGAGACTGTGCCCCATTCCAGGGTATTGCGGAGCACTATTGTGTCGCTGGCGCTTACCTCGCTTCCGTCGGATGTATCGGCGTCCCTGCCGCCGTACATGGCCCGCAGGGTATTGGTAAACCCATTGAAACGGAAACGGTAACTCATATCGATACCGTCTGCATTGGTGACGGGTATCATGTCATAGACTTCTTTGGGAGGACGGACCCATGGTGTCGCATACCTGACTTTCCGGTACTCGGAAACCATGAACGACGGCTGGACCATGCGCCCGACGCGTACGCTCAGGTCCGGGGTGATGTCGAAGGTGAGATTGGCCCACTCCACGGTCGGCGTGTAGTTTTCGTCGTACTGCTGCTCGGAAACAACCTGCAGGATCCCGGTCAACCGGGACGTGAGATTGGCCGTGAGCTGCACTCCCAGCACGCTGTCGACTTCAGGGCTCCATGCCCGGGTGTAGCCTGCCCCGTCGGGAGCAAACAGGTTTGAAGCAAAATCTGCCCGGTCCTCGTCGGAATGAACCACGCCGAACGTACCAAAGCCGTTGAACGAAAAGTTCGGCAATTCAGCCGCCTGTGCCCCGGGGGCCGTGACACAGACGAGCACGGCGATCACTGTGGCAATTACCAGTTTTCCCATCATCCGCCTTTGCGCAAAGTGTGCTGAGCAATCCCCTGGATTTGATCTGCCGGCAACGGCCGGCTGAACAAATAGCCCTGGATTTCATCGCATCCATGCGTCTGTAAAAAGGTTAACTGCGCTTCTGTTTCCACGCCTTCGGCAATGGTTTTCATATTCAGGCCGTGGGCCATGACAATCGTTGCCCTGACAATCGCTTGATCTCTACTGTCGGACACGACATCATCGATAAAGGACTTATCGATCTTTAAATAATCCAGCGGCAGCTGTTTCAAATAGCTTAAGGATGAATATCCCGTACCGAAATCATCAATGGCAAGCCCTATCCCCAGATCGTTCAGTTCAGTCAGGGTCTGACGTTCTGTTTCCGAGTTGCCCATAATGGCGCTTTCAGTGATTTCCAGTCCCAGGCAGTTCGGAGAAATCATCGTATCCTGCAAAGCCGCCTTGATGATGCCGGCCAGATCCTGTTTCTTAAACTGGTGGGTCGACACGTTCAGGGCAACGTTGATCGGCTTGTATCCGGCTTTTTGCCATGTTTGGATTTGCCTGCACACCGTGCGTATGACAAACTCTCCGATGGGCATGATAAGACCGCTGGTTTCCGCGATGGGGATAAACTGCATGGGGGGGATCAAGCCCTTTTCGGGATGATTCCAGCGAATCAGCGCTTCCATCCCCGTGATGATTCTGGTTGCCGCATTTACCTTGGGTTGATAATAGAGCACCAGCTCGTTTCGCTCCAGTGCTCTGTGCAGGTCGTTTTCCAGGGTCAAAATTTCCAGGACAGCGGAATGCATGGATTTGGCGTAAAATAAATAATTGTTTATCCCTTTGCTCTTTGTGTGTCTCATTGCTTTTTCCGCATTTAACAAAAGTGCATCCACATCTTCTCCGTCATCAGGATACAAGGCAATACCCATGCTGGCCGTGATAAAA
Organism: Desulfotignum phosphitoxidans DSM 13687; assembly: GCF_000350545.1. Lineage (GTDB taxonomy): Bacteria > Desulfobacterota > Desulfobacteria > Desulfobacterales > Desulfobacteraceae > Desulfotignum > Desulfotignum phosphitoxidans. The sequence goes on along the minus strand of NZ_APJX01000014.1, from coordinate 102,520 downwards.
ATTTCACGGCCGTCCAGATCATAGGGTGCGGATATTTCCTTGAGTAATCGTCTGGCCATTCTTGCGGCGCTATGCGCATGGATCAGATCATGGGTCAATACGATAAATTCGTCTCCCCCGGGCCGGGATATCACCGTTTCCGTTTGATTTTCAACGGATCTGGCAACAAAGTCGCTTTTCCGCAGAAAACGGGTAAGCCTGTCAGCCACGGCCTTGAGCAGCAGATCGCCGACACTGTATCCGAGCGTGTCGTTAATCCGTTTGAAACGGTCCAATCCAATATAAATAACGGCCGCTGTTTTTTTATGCCGGCGGGCATGTGCAATGGTTTTTTGGATCAGTATTTTATGAAACGTCAGGTTTGCTATGCCTGTCAGACTGTCATAATAAGCCATCAGGTGAATCTTTTCCGCGGCTTCGATGCTTTCCGTGAGGCTTTCAATGATAATCTGGCCGTAAGGGATATTGCCTTCTTTATCATGGATGGCGGAAGAGGTGATCTTCACCCAGAGAATGTCGCCGTTTTTTCTGACATACCGCTTTTTAAACCGAACCACGGGAGTGATGCCTGCAAACAATTGTCTTGAAAATTTTCGGCTCTTTTCTTTGTCTTCCTCATAGGTTATGTCAACAGCGCTTTGACCGATAAGTTCCTGTTTTGTATATCCCAATAAATCACACAACACCTTATTCACCGCGATAAACCTAGCATCCGGTTTCACCAACCCCATTCCGAAAGGGCCTTCATCAAAGATGCTTCGGTACCGCTGTTCGCTTAACTGCAACTTTTCATCCGTCTTGTCCAGAGCTTCTTCGGCCTGTTTGCACCCGGCGACGTCTTCTTCACATATTTTAGAATCTGCCATTTTTTATTCCTGTAAATTTTCTACCGTCACCTCAAACCGAGTTGTTGTGGGGCTATTTTTTTTGATATGCGGCACATGGTCATATTATCCTGATTTCTAATGAGGAAAAAGGGGGAAAGCGGGACAAACCGGGTATGACATTTTCAATAATAGGTTGGGAAAATGCTTCTTGTCAAGAAAAGGCTGAAATAATTATTCGAAATCCGATATATGTGCCCGTGACTTGACACGGGAAATAAACCCATTTAAGTTGCATGCAGGTAAAATTCCTTTGAGGAGTGCATGATATGAAAACAAGAATCACAAAGTTGTTCGGCATCCAGCATCCCATCATTCAGGGGGGGATGCACTATGTCGGGTTTGCCGAACTGGCGGCGGCCGTGTCCAATGCCGGCGGTCTGGGCATCATTACGGGGCTCACCCAGAAAACACCGAAGGATCTGGACAAAGAAATCAAGCGGTGCAAAGACATGACGGACAAACCGGTCGGGGTGAACCTGACTTTTCTGCCCACCGTGTCCTCGCCGGATTATCCCGGGTATATCAAGGCCATTATCGACAACGGAATAACGATTGTCGAAACGGCCGGCAGAAACCCGGCGCCGTACCTGCCTTATTTAAAAGAGGCCGGTGTCAAGGTCATCCACAAATGCACGTCCGTCCGGCATGCAGTCAAGGCGGAGAACATCGGATGTGACGCCGTCTCCGTGGATGGGTTTGAATGCGGGGGCCATCCGGGCGAAGACGATATCCCCAATATGGTGCTCCTGCCCCGGGCCGCCGAAGAACTGACCATCCCGTTTGTGGCATCCGGGGGCATGGCAGATGCCAGAAGCCTGGTGGCGGCCCTGGCCCTGGGCGCGGACGGGATCAACATGGGCACGCGGTTCATCGCCACTAAAGAAGCGCCCGTGCACGAAAATGTCAAGCAGGCGATTTTACATGCCGGTGAAACCGATACCCGCCTGGTCATGCGGCCTTTACGAAATACGGAGCGGGTCCTGAACAATGCCGCAGCCCAAAAACTGCTGGAAAAAGAAGCCTCCCTGGGCAGCCGCCTGAAGTTTGAAGATATCATTGAAGAAGTGGCGGGCGTTTATCCCAGAATCATGCAGCAAGGGGACATGGAGTCCGGCGTATGGTCCTGCGGCATGGTGGCCGGCCTGGTCCATGATATCCCCACATGCAAAGAGCTGCTGGACCGGATCATGGCAGAGGCAAAACAAATCATTGAAAACCGGCTGACGGCCATGCTGTGACATTCACGCCTGACAGATCCGCCTTTTCAATGCATAGAAAGTCCATTGACACCCTGAATTCAAAAATGATATAACCATGTAAATCATAAAAGGTTGTTTTTGATATGCATGGTTATATCACAAGGTTGATTGAAGAAAAAATTCACCGGTCCCTGTCCCGTTCCCCGGCTACAGCCATTCTTGGGCCCCGGCAATGCGGAAAATCGACCACCGCCCGCATGATGTTGAAAAACAGGCCGTCCATTTACCTGGATTTACAGGATCGTGTGGATCGCAACAAACTGGCGGAACCCGAGCTTTTTTTCGACCGTTACCGGGAGAAGATGATCTGCCTGGACGAAATTCAGATGCTGCCGGAATTTTTTTCAGTCCTTCGGTCGGAAATTGATAAAGACCGCAGGCCGGGCCGATTTTTAATTCTCGGGTCAGCCTCCCGGGATCTGATAAGACAATCCACTGAAACCCTGGCCGGCCGTATCGCTTATCTGGATTTAAGCCCGTTTCTGATCCATGAAGTGTCCCCATCCATTCCGTGGTCTGATCTATGGCTCAGGGGCGGATTTCCTGAAAGCACCCTTGCCAAAGATGATGCGGACAGTTTCGACTGGCGCCTGGATTTTATCAGAACATTCATGGAAAGGGATATTCCCGGTCTTGGATTCAATATCCCTGTTCCTGTCATCGAACGGTTGTGGCTGCTGCTGGCACACTATCATGGACAAACGGTTAATTATCACAAACTGGCAGCGACTGCGGACATCTCCATTCCAACACTGAAAAAATATCTTGTCATCCTGGAACAGACATACATGCTCCGCCTGCTGCCGCCGGCGGAAACAAACTTGAAAAAACGGCTGATCAAATCCCCGAAAGTCTACCTGCGTGACAGCGGGATACTTCATGCGCTTCTGGACATTGAAACCTATGACAATCTTCTGGCCCATCCCATTGCCGGGGCTTCCTGGGAGGGGTTTGTGATTGAAAACATCATTGCCTGCTACAACCGATGGAACCCCTCTTTCATGCGCACGGCCAACGGGGCTGAAATGGACCTGGTCCTGGAGCGGGCCGGCAGGCGCCATGTTTTTGAGTGCAAACTGTCAAAAGCCCCGAAACCCTCACGGGGATTTTATGAACTGATTGATGCGGTTCAACCGGAATCTGCATGGGTGATCGCCCCTGTTGATGACCCCTATGCGATCAGCGAAAAAGTAACGGTCTGTCCGCCGGAAAAACTCAGATCTTGTTTGCCGGTTTCCCCGAATCCATGAAAACCAATCCCTTTCCCGCTTGAATATTCAATAATAAACCAGTATGTTGGATTAAATAAAATCGCATTTATGGAACCTGGCACAAAGCTTGGATACAGGCAAATAAAGCCCTGGAATCGCTGCCGCGTGTGAAAGCCGCTCAGGCTGAATGGTTCATGCGGAGCTGTTCAACGAGATAAAGAGGAGGCAACTGAACCCATGGATGCTCCGGAAAGCAAACATTTTCAAAGGCATTGGCTCATGAGGGTTTTGCTGAGCAAAACTCTCATCATCTCTGTTGCCCTGATTATCACCTACACCCTGGCAGGCTTTTTTCTTGCCCCCTATCTGATCAAGCGTCAATCCACGCAGTTTGCCCGGGAATCCCTCAACTGCCTCATGGTCATGGAAGAGGTCCGGGTAAACCCGTTCACCCTCACCCTGGATATCAAGAACTTTGACCTCAAAAAAAGAGAGGGATCCCCGTTAATCGCATTCAAGGCGATTTTTGTCAACTTCGAGATCGCCAGTCTCTGGCGCCGGGCCTGGACCTTTGCGGATGTCCGCCTGGAAGGCCCGGTCGTGAATCTGCAAATAGAACCTGAGGGCCGCATCAACTTTATTGATATCGCAGACCGGATCCCAAAGAAGGAAAATGAGGAAAAAACCAAAGGAGATGAGCGCTTGCCGCGCGTCATCTTTGAGCACATTGCCTTGAACCAGGGGCGACTCGTTTTCACGGACTTATCCGGCCCGACCCCGGGCAGTATTACGCTGGAGACGATTGACCTGGCGCTCAAAAACCTTACCACGCTGCCGGACCAAAAGGGAGTCTATTCCCTGGAAGCGACCCTTCCCCACGGCGGAAAGCTCACAGGGGCCGGCGATGTTTCCCTCCATCCTCTCTGGTCCGAAGGCAGGGTAAAGGTGGAGGGATTCAAGACCGTTTCGGCATGGGAATTTTTGCAGGATGACATTCTTCTGGACAAACCCGGGGGTGAAGTAGACCTCGACGCCCGCTACGAATTTGCCCATACGGATCAATCCCCTGGTTTTGTCATCGAAGAATTAAAAGTGCTTGTCTCGGCCCTGGAACTCAAGGCCCGGGGGGACGGGGAGCCGATTCTCTTTGTGGACACCATTCGTCTCGATGACGGCCGGGTTGATCTGGCTTCTGGATCGTTTCAGGCGGGGGGCCTGGCCGAGAACCTGAACCTCATCTTCGAGGGCGTGTCCCTGAAAGAGATGAGGCAGGAGGCGCCCCTGGTCACGCTGGGAAGTCTTGCCGTGGAGGGAGGCCGCATCGACCTTGAAACCCGGCAGGTGACCCTGGAAAAAGTTTTGGTGGAGGGCGGGCATGCCGCCATGGTGCTGGAAAAGGCCGGCACCTTGAACCTGTTGCGCGTGCTCGGAAAAAGAAATGTCGACAACCGCCAAGAAAAAAATGACGTCGTTGTGGCCAAGACCCAGGCGGAAGAAATGCCCTGGTCCGTTGCCGTCGGCTCAGTGGAGACGGCCGGGTTGAGCGTGGCTTTCACAGATCAGAAGCTGTCTCCTGCGCCCGCGGTGACCCTTCAAGACATCACGCTGAAACTTGCCGATTTTCGCAGTGAAGGCAAGGCCTCTGTTCCCTTTGAAGCGTCTCTGACGGTAGAGCAAGGGGGCACCATGAATGCCAGGGGACGCTTCACTCTCGCTCAGAAAAGCGCGGAAGCGACGGTCCGTGTGTCGAACCTGGCCCTGACACCTTTTCAGCCCTACGTGGCACAATATGCCTACCTGAGCGTGGATGCGGGGGATTTCAACGCTGCGGGAAAGGTGATCTACGGTGAGAAAAAAAATGGTCCGAACCTGCAATTCTCCGGCAATGCGCACATCACGGATCTGCTCGTTTCCGAGGTGGGCACCACGAAAAGATTTCTTGCCTGGCAGGACTTGAAGGCGGACAATATCACGCTGGGGCTTGGGCCTGAACAGCTTGACATCGGAGAAGTCCACCTCATTAAACCCTATGGAAAGCTGATCATATATAAAGACAAGAGCCTGAACCTGGCCAAGGTGCTGCGGCACAACAAAAAAACGGTTGAGGGGAAAAACCCGGTGCCCCAAGTGGAAACTCCCGGCGGATTTCCCGTGGATGTTCGGAGAATCCGCATCGAAAAAGGTGTCCTCGATTTCGCAGACCTGAGTCTCCGCCTACCATTTGCCGCAAAGATCTATGAATTGAAGGGCGCAGTCGTCGGGCTCTCCTCCAGACAAGGAGCCCGGGCGCAGATTGAGCTCAAAGGCCGGGTAAATGAATATGGCACATCCAGTATCCAGGGGCAGATCGAGCCGCTCAATATCAAGCATTTCACGGACATTGACATGATTTTCAGGAACGTGGAGATGACCAACATCACCCCGTACACGGGGAAATTCGCCGGATACAGGATCGCCTCCGGAAGGCTCTCTCTCGATCTTCACTACCTGATCCAGCAAAGTGAGCTCAAAGGGAGCAACCAGATCATCCTGGACAACCTCACGCTGGGCGAGAAGGTGGAAAGCCCTGATGCGCCCGACATTCCCCTGGAGTTTGCCGTTGCGCTTCTCAAGGATGCCGACGGCCGGATCGACATCGGGCTCCCCGTTTCCGGCAACCTGGACGATCCTCAGTTCCGCTTTGGGGATCTCATATGGAAAACCCTTATCAATTTTTTCACCAAAATCATCACTTCCCCTTTCAGGGCACTGGCCGGCATGCTCGACGTGGAAAAAGAGCATCTCGAGACCATCGAGTTTGAACCGGGCAGGGCCGTGTTGCCTCCTCCGGAGCGAGAAAAAGTGAAGACCCTTTCCGAAGCCCTTGCCAGGCGTCCGCAACTCACGCTGAAAATCCAGGGCCGGTTTGACCCGGTCAAAGACGGTGAGGCCCTGAAATCCATGGCGATCCGGCATGAAATTGCCGGGCGTGCGGGTAGAGTGGTTGGTCCCAACGAAGATGCGGGACCTATGGATATGAGCAATCCCCTGGTCCAGCGCGCCATCGAAACAATGGTCACGGAGCGAATTTCCGCCGATGCGCTGGCTGCGGCCAGGGAGAATGCAGCAAAGCAGACGGCTGTGGCGAACAAAAAAAAGGAGAAGAAGCCTGCGGAACCGCTCCCGTCAGACTCGTCCTGCGAGCTTTATACGGCCCTGCTTCAAAAACTTGTCGACGCGCAACCGGTAACCAAAGCCCGGTTGCACGAACTGGCCCGTGAACGGGCGGAAGCGATCAAGCAGGAATTTGTGGAAGCGGAGACGATCGATGAGACAAGGCTGACGGTTCTTGAACCCTCAGCCGCTCAAGAAAAGGACGAGAAAGCTGTTTCTTCCGGGCTCACCCTGGATGTTCACCGCTGAGATGTGTCAAGAACCATAGCGGGTTGACGGGCCGCTGAATATGTTAGGACGATCCTGAAAAAGAAAAGGACCCTGTTGACAACAGGCATGTAACCCGTCATTTTAAACCCATGAAAAATGAGGACGATGCTTTGAAAAAAAGGGGCTGACATGACACCATTGTATTTTATCCTGGTTTTACTGGTGGTGGGAGCGCTGTTTTTTGCCGGTAAAATTATCCAGCTGAATAAAGGAAGGCAGCAGACAGAAAAAGAGATTTCAGGCACACAGGTCCATCAAATCCCTTCGCCGGGAGCGGTCAACCAGCTGACCCTTCTTCCGCTGGTGGATTTTCATGCCGCAGACCCGTCTCTGAAAACCGAACCCGGTGTGTCCTATCTCATCAAAGCCGACGATGTCACCATTCTCATGGATTGCGGTTTCAACAAAGAAAAAGCCCATCCGTCTCCATTGCTTCACAACATGGAAAAGCTGGGCATTTCCCTGTCCGACCCTGACATGATTTTTTTCAGCCACCTGCACCTGGATCATGTGGGCGGCATGACCGAGCAGAAAACGCAGACATTCAGCCTGTCCCGGGGGCCCGTGTCCCTGCCGGATATCCCAATCTATTCTCCGGCCCCGGTAACCGGGTCCCGGTGGAATCCCAGTGCAAACGCCAGGGTGATTTCAGACCCGACGGAATTGAAGCCCGGCATTTTCAGCATCGGCACCATTCCCAGATATCTGTTTCTGATGGGACGCACCCTGGAGAATGCCCTGGCCATCCATGTCAAAGGCAAGGGAATCGTTTTGATTGTGGGCTGCGGCCACCAGACCATCGAACGGATCATCGATCGGGCCAAGGCGTTGTTTGACGAACCCATCCACGGGATTATCGGCGGGCTTCATTATCCCGTGAACGGAGGACGGATCATGCTGGGACCCGTCAATATCCAGCGCATTGTGGGATCTGACACCCCGCCGTGGCAGGGCATCCGGGAAGCGGATGTGGAAAACGCCATTGCCGCCATCCAAAAGGTCTCCCCCGGCATTGTGGCATTGTCTCCCCACGATACCTCGGACTGGGCCATTGACCGGTTCCGGCAGGCATTCGGCGCCGCGTATGTGGATGTCAAGGTGGGACAGCCAATCGAGATCTGATTTTTGTTTGATCAGCCCAGTTTTTTCAGCTTTTCGGGGTAGTCCCGGGCAAGATCGACATACAGCTGCTTGCCGTAAGTCCAGAACTCCTTGTGCCGCGGCTGAACATCTCCGATGATTTTGTATGGCACGCCGCCGGTGATTTTTTCATCCGGAATATGGGTTTTCTGGGGAATGACCGACCCTTCCGCCACAATGGCCCAGGCCCCCACCACCACATCAAACCCGATGATCGCCCCGATGCCGATAACGGCATGGGTTTGGATCAGCCGGCCATGGATGATGGCGCCATGACCCACGGTCACATGATCTTCCAGTTCCAGCAGACCGTCCGGGCGGATATGAAGAATGGCCCCTTCCTCCACGGCCGTGCCGTTGCCGATATGAATCGTGCCGTAATCTCCCCGGACAATAGCGCCATGACCGATGTAGCAGTTGTCCTGGATCACCACATCCCCGATCACCCTTGCTGAATCACTGATATATGTATTTTTTCCGATTGTCGGAATCCGGTCTCCATATTGATAAACGGCCATCTGTTTTTCCTTTCCAAAGTCTGTAATTCCTGCCTGAACGTCGATTATACCCACTGAAACCGAGGCATCCGGCGATTAAAAAAAGCGCAGCGCTTCCGGGTATGTGGAAACGCCGCGCTTTGTCGGACGATCACGTCAAAAAGAGGTGACGCGGTTCAGATTATGATTTTGCCAGGTCGAACCGGTCCAGGTTCATGACCTTGTCCCAGGCCGCCACAAAATCGGTCACAAACTTTTCCCCGGCATCGGCGCAGGCATAGACTTCGGCCAGGGCCCGGAGCTGGGAGTTGGCGCCAAAGATCAGGTCCACCCGGGTGGCCGTCCATTTTTTCTCTTTGGTTTTCCGGTCCCGGCCCTCAAACAGGTCTTCATCATCCGACACAGCCGACCATTGGGTTCCCATGTCCAGCAGATTCTTGAAAAAATCGTTGGTCAGGGTTTCCGGTTTATCCGTGAACACCCCGTGGGCAGACTGATCAAAGTTGGCATTCAACACCCGCAGGCCGCCCACCAGCACGGTCATTTCCGGGGCCGTCAGCGTCAGGAGCTGGGCCCGGTCGATCATGAGTTCTTCGGCCTTGACCGAGAACTTCGCCTGGAGATAGTTGCGGAACGCATCTGCTTTGGGTTCAAGCACGGAAAAGGAATCCGCATCCGTCTGCGCATCCGTGGCATCGGTCCGGCCCGGGGCAAAGGGCACGGTGATATCATACCCGGCGTTCTTTGCCGCCTGCTCCACGGCAGCGCAGCCGCCCAGGACGATCAGGTCTGCCAGAGACACTTTTTTATTGCCGGTCTGGGCGTTGTTGAACGCGTCTTTGACTTCTTCCAGGGTGTTAAGCACTTTGGCCAGCTGTTCCGGCTGGTTGACTTCCCAGTCTTTCTGGGGGGCCAGACGGATGCGGGCCCCGTTGGCCCCGCCCCGGAAATCTGATCCCCGGAAGGTGGCGGCAGACGCCCAGGCCGTATAAACCAGCTGGGACACAGGCAGCCCGGTCGCCAGAATCTTGGCCTTGAGGTCGGCGATATCCGATGCATCGATCAGGTCATGATCGACTTCAGGCATCGGATCCTGCCAGATCAGTTCCTCGGCCGGCACTTCCGGCCCCAGGTACCGGGATCGCGGACCCATATCCCGGTGGGTCAGCTTGAACCAGCCCCTGGCAAAGGCATCGGCAAATTCTTCCGGGTTTTCCAGGTAGTGCCGGGCGATCTTCTCATACACGGGGTCAAATTTCAAAGACAGGTCGGCCGTGGTCATCATGGGCCGGTGTTTTTTGCCTGGATCATGGGCATCCACCACCATGTCCTGGTCATCCACATCCCTGGCCAGCCACTGATTGGCACCGGCCGGGCTTTTCACCAGTTCCCAGTCGTATTTGAACAGCACTTTCAGATACCCCATATCCCATTTCGTGGGATTGGGTTTCCAGGCTCCTTCAATGCCGCTGGTGATGGCGTCCCCGCCCTTGCCCGTACCAAAACTGCTCTTCCAGCCCAGGCCCTGCTGCTCAAGAGGCGCGGCTTCCGGTTCAGGTCCTAAGTGGGAGGCGGGTCCGGCACCGTGGCATTTGCCGAACGTATGGCCACCGGCCACCAGGGCCACGGTTTCTTCGTCATTCATGGCCATGCGGGCAAAGGTCTCCCGGACATCCTTGCCTGATGCCACGGGATCCGGATTTCCGTCCGGACCTTCCGGGTTCACATAGATCAGGCCCATCTGCACGGCGGCCAGGGGATTTTCCAGGTCCCGGTCCCCGGAGTACCGGCTTTTGGGCTTGTCACTGGTGGCCAGCCATTCCTCTTCCGATCCCCAGTAAACATCTTCTTCCGGTTCCCAGATGTCCACCCGGCCCCCGGCAAATCCAAAGGTTTTGAATCCCATGGATTCCAATGCGCAGTTCCCGGCCAGGATCATGAGATCGGCCCAGGAAATTTTTCTTCCGTATTTCTGCTTGATGGGCCAGAGCAGACGGCGGGCCTTGTCAAGGCTGACATTGTCCGGCCAGCTGTTGAGCGGGGCAAACCGCTGGTTGCCCGTGCCGCCGCCCCCCCGGCCGTCTCCCATGCGGTAGGTGCCGGCGCTGTGCCATGCCATCCGGATGAACAATCCCCCGTAGTGGCCGTAATCCGCGGGCCACCACTCCTGGGAGTCGGTCATCAATGCAAAAAGGTCTTTTTTAACGGCGTCAAGATCCAGTGTCTTGAATGCTTCGGCATAGTTGAAATCTTCGCCCATGGGATTGCTTTTGGCGGAATGCTGGTGCAAAATTTTCAAGTTGAGCTGGTTGGGCCACCAGTCCCGGTTGGATGTGCCCCCGCCGGCCACCTGGCTGGAAGATTGACCCGTTACCGGGCATTTGCTTTCCTGGTTGGACATGAGAACCTCCTTGAATTTCAGGTTAACAATCGTCAAGGGTCATAAAACCCTTCATTACATAAGAAAAAATTTAGTGTCCCAGCATCATGCGGATTATCTCCCGGTCGGTTTCCCGCATGCCGTCCCGGCCCAGGCGCCCGATGTTGACAATGGTATTTTCCACGCCTTTTTTCACGATCCCGTCCCCGCCGTAAAACTGTTTGCCTTTCTGGAACATGAAAAACCCCAGAAGTCCGGCTTCCACAGACATGGCGATCTTGGCGGCGCACGAGGGTTTGGCCCCGTCACAGATGATGCCGGACACCATGGCCAGGGCATTGACAATGGTGTGGGCGATCTCCCGGTACCGGCCCCCGTGGAGCCAGGAGATCCCGGCCCCGGCCCCCACCCCCGCGCTCACGGCCCCGCAGTAGGCGGACAGCCGGCCGATGCCGGTTTTCTGGTGAATGGTCACCAGACAGGAGACCAGCAGGGCCCGGAACAAGGTGTCTGGATCCACGCCCAAATGCTTCCCATACACCACCACGGGCACGGATGCCGTGATGCCCTGGTTGCCCGAACCCGATACGATCATCACGGGGAGTTCACATCCGCTCATGCGGGCGTCGGACCCGCCGGCGGCCATGGCTTTGGCCCTGACCTTGATGTCATCCCCCCACACTTCCATCAGGACTTTGCCGATATTGGCCCCCCAGGTCCCGGATACTCCCTGCTCGGCAATGGCCATGTTGAGATCCACCATTTTCTGCAGCAGGGTGTCAACTTCGGAAAGGGTCACTGAAGAGGCAAAATCCACAATATCCTCGACATTGAGCAGGGTCCGGTCCGTGAGTACCGTGGTGTTGACTTCGTCACAATCCTGGTTTTGGTACATAATATCGCCGTCATTTTCGATCCGAACGATATTGGTGTGAAAATGGGAAATCTGAACCATGGCCCGGGACGATCCTTTGAAAACCGTGACTTTCAGATCAAACAAAATGTCGGTGGTCAGCGGTAACACCTGAATATCACAGGTTTTCAGAAACTGCCGGATCCGCTGTTTGCCGGCTTCATCCACATGGGCGATCACTTCCAGCATGTCATCAGCATTTCCAGCGGCAATCCCGGCCGCGGCTGCCGCGGCAATGCCACGCAGTCCTCCGGTATTGGGCACCACCACACTTTTGACGTTTTTAACGATATTGTCGCTGGCCTGAATGGTGACCCGGTCCGGCAGATCTTTGAGCACTGTGGCGGCCCGGGCTGCGGCATAGGCCACGGCAATGGGTTCGGTGCATCCCATGGCCGGCACCAGTTCTTCTTTTAGGATGTTCAGATATGCCCCGTACCGGGGATCGGTTTTTTCCATTTATTTTGTTCCTTTTTAAACCACCTTGTTTTGATTATCAGAAATATATCGCAATTCCCTGACCCGATCAATTGAAATCACCCTGGACACAACATATAAAAAAAGACTGTTATTTTCCGGCCGGTTCTGATATGTAAGCTGGCACAATACAGGCATGAAGCCTGAAGAAAAAACGAGAAATTTTTTTGTCACTATATGTAAAACCCGCTGCCATGAAGGCATGTCCCGGAACCGGGATGTTGTTTTCATGGTTTTTTTTTCATATAAGGAGTGTGATATGGCGTTACTTGACCGGACCGTCCACAACATCCAAACCCCGCTTCTTCCGCCTGTAACGGACAAAATTTCTGCCGGGTCCCTGAAAAGGTGGGCCGTTTGGGTGCTGATTGCCGCAGGCATTCTTTTTTCAGGTTTTTCCGGTCCCGTATGGGCGGATGATCATGACATCCGCATTGCCGACGGCAAAGGGGACTGGGGATATCCCACCCCGTTCCGGCATTATCCCCGGGGACCCGGGTATATCCGCATGTCCTGGGTATTTGACACCCTGGTGTGGAAGGATCAGAAAGGATATGTGCCGGGTCTGGCCAAGGACTGGGCCTATGATCCGCAACACCTGGCATTTACTTTTCATCTGGACCCGGCGGCCCTGTGGCATGACGGCACGCCCGTCACGGCCCATGATGTGGTGTTCACCCTTGCTTATTTTCAGCAGCACCCGTACCCGTGGATTTCCATTGATGCCGTGGACCGGGCCAAAGCCCTGGATGATCATACCGTGACCATTTATCTGTCAAAGCCCTATGCCCCGTTTCTGTCGGATATCGGGGGCACCATGCCCGTGATCCCCAAACATGTATGGCAAAAAATCACTGAGCCGGAGTCCTGCATCGATTCCGCCTGCATGGTGGGCAGCGGGCCTTATGTGTTCAAGGATTTCGATAAAACCCAGGGCACCTATCTGTTCGAGGCATTTGAACCCTATTACCAGGGAACCCCGAAAAAACAGCGCCTGATTTATGTACGCACGTCCAAAGCCCTGATGTCCCTGGTCACGGGCCAGGCAGACCTGGCCAATATCCAGCCGGACATGGCCGCATCCCTGGAAAAAAAAGGGCTGACCGTGATTGAAAACGAGCGGGGCTGGAACAAGAAGCTGATGATCAACCACACCAGACCCCCTTTTGATGACCGAAATTTCCGGCAGGCCCTGGCCTATGCCATCGATCCCCAGGAGATCATCGACAAATCCCACCGGGGATTCGGCACACCCGCCTCCTACGGTCTGCTGAGCGTGGATCATGAGATGTACAACCCGGACACGCCGGACTATCCTTACAACCCGGAAAAAGCCCGGCAAATCATGACGGATCTGGGCTGGACCCCGGGGCCGGACGGGGTGTTTCATAAAGACGGGCACCCCCTGGCCCTGGAGCTGATCGCCTCCAATCTCACGGTGGCCGGGGAAAGTGTGTCTGACCGGGACGGAGAGATCATTGCCCGGCAGCTCAGGGATATCGGCATTCACGTCACCCTGGTGAACCAGGAGCAGACCACCACGGACAGCCGGGTGAAAAACTGGGATTTCGATCTGGCCGTGTCCGGCCACGGCGGTATTTCCGGGGATCCCAAAGTGCTCAATGAAATGACTGCTTCCATCTACGGAGGCGGGTCCGTGAACAGCGCCCGGTATGATACCTGCCCGGAACTCAATGCCCTGATGGATGCCCAGATGACGGAGATGGACCCGGAAAAACGAAAACGCCTGGTATTTGAGATCCAGGCCGTCTATGCCCGGGAACTGCCGGCCATCTCTTTGTATTATCCAGTGACCCTGGCTGCGTACAATCCGGACAAAGGCATTGAATGGTTTTACACCCGGGGCGGCATCAGCAAAGGCGTGCCCATTCCCCAGAACAAACTGGCCCTGATCCGGTAAACGGATGGATCCGGTTGGGCGACCCGCTCACAAAGAGATTTTATGCAAGCTTCTGACCGACATACCTGGCTGACCCCCGTGCTGGCCTATCTGGCTGCGGCCCTGATCCTGGCGTTTCTGAGCCACAGCCTGCCCCGGATGCTGCCCGGTGATTTTGTCACGGCCATGTACGGGGCTTCCGATGTCACCCTCACGGCAGAGCAGGCTGCGGACCTTCGGGCCCTGTACCAGGATGATTCCGGATTCACGGCGTTTTTAGGCCGGGTCTTTTGCCTGGACTGGGGGTATTCCTACGCGTTTCAGGCCCCCGTGGCGGCCCTGTTTTTCGATGCCCTTCCCTGGACCCTGGTGCTCATGGGCACGGCCCATGTGCTGTCTTCGATTCTGGGATTTGTGCTGGGCGTGGAAGCGGCCTGGCGGCGGGGCACCCGCACGGAAAAAGCCGGGGTGGGCCTCATGACCGTGCTGGAAGGGATTCCGGAACTGTGCTCCGGGGTGCTGCTGCTGCTGGTATTTGCGTTGAATCTGGGCTGGTTTCCCGCAGCCGGGGCCCAGACCGCGTATGCCGATCACACCTTTGTGCAGCAGGCGGCGGATCGGCTGCACCACCTGGCCCTGCCCTTGACCACCCTGGTTCTGGCCTATTTTCCCGGCAATTTTCTGCTGGCCCGGGCCGGCATGGTCATGGTGATGAAAAGCCCGTTTGTGTTAACGGCCCGGGCCAAGGGGCTGCCGCCATTGCGGGTGCGGTACGCCCATGCGGCCCGCAACGCGCTGTTGCCCCTGGTGACCCGGTTCGGGCTGCGGTTTGCCTTTATGATCACAGGGGCCCTGGTGGTGGAAACCCTGTTTTCCTATCCCGGCCTGGGCACCCTGCTTTTCAATGCCATTGCCATGCGGGACCTGCCGTTGATCCAGGGCATTGTCCTGGCGGCATCCATCATGGTGCTGGGAATCAACCTGGCCCTGGAATTTATCTATATCCTGCTGGATCCCCGGGTGGCCCATGCATCTTGATGCCGGACAAACGATCAGGACGGACCCCTGGTTTCTCACGGGGGCCGTCCTGCTGGGCCTGCTGTTTTGCCTGGCCGTTTTCGGGCCCGTGCTGATGCCCTGGGATCCCTACGACACCTCTTTTATCCCGCTGGATCCGCCGTCAGCCCGGCACTGGCTGGGCATCAACGACGGGGGCATGGATATTTTCGCCGAACTGCTGTCCGGATTGAGAAACACCCTGATCTTCGGGCTGACGGCGGCATCCGCCGGCCTGGTCCTGGGATCCGTGATCGGACTGGTTGCCGCCTGGCAGGGGGGGTGGGTGGACCAGGTTCTCATGCGTCTGGCCGACATTGTGCTGGCGATTCCATCGGTCATGATTCTGATCCTGCTGGCGGCTTTTTTCCAGCCCCCGCCCTGGGTGCTGGCCCTGACCCTGGCGGCCCTGACCTGGCCCACCACGGCCCGGGGGATCAGGGCCCAGGCCCTGACCCTGAAACACGGGCTGCACATCCAGGCAGCCCGGCACATGGGCGGATCTTCCCGGTACATCATTTTCCGGCACCTGATGCCGGAACTGTTTCCATTGTATCTCATCAACTTTGCGGCCAAACTGCGTATGGCTGTGTTCATGGAAGCGTCCCTGGCGTTTCTGGGGCTGTTCGACCCTTCCCAGAAATCCCTGGGCTTAATGATCAGTTTTGCGCTGAAGTATTATTATATGGATATCTGGGCCCACTGGCTGATGCCGCCGGTGTTGCTGCTGTCTTTTCTGATCATGGGCACCACGTTTGTGACCATCAGCCTGGAACGGGTGTTTGATCCCCGGCTGAAAACCGCTTTATAACCTCAACCCTTTAAGGTATGATATCTTCGTGCGGATCACCATAAAAAAACTGACAGTTCAATATACGGAAGACGACCACTCTCTGCTGGCTCTGGACGGAGTGAACCTGACCCTGGCGCCGGGACGTATCACGGCCCTGGTGGGAGAATCCGGTTCCGGCAAGACCACTTTGGGCAAAGCCATCATGGGACTTTTACCGGACAATGCCAAGGTTCAAGGAGAGATCTTTCTGGATCAGGACAATCTGCTGGTGTTTGATGAGGCCCGCATGACCCCGGTCCGGTGGGCCAAAGCGGCCATGGTGTTTCAAAACGGGGCCGCCAATCTCAATCCCGTGCATCGACTGAAAGATCAGGTGGCTGAACCGTTGATCCAGCGGGGCACCCCGAAAAAAAAAGCCCTGAAACTGGCTGAAACCCGGCTGACGGCCATGGGCCTGGCATCGGAACTGGCAGACCGGTATCCCCATGAACTGAGCGGGGGCCAGGTCCAGCGGGGACTTCTGGCCATGGGCCTGATCCTGGACCCGCCTCTGTTGATTTTAGATGAACCCACGGCGGCGTTGGATGCCGTGACCAAATCCTTTGTCGCGGACGTGATTCAGGCATGCCGGGCCCAAAACAAAAGTGTGCTGCTCATCACCCATGACCTGGATCTGGCCGGGGCCCTGGCCGATGATATTGCCGTGCTCTATCTGGGCCAGATCATGGAACACCTGCCCGGCAGGGATCTGTTGGAACACCCGGCTCATCCCTATACCCTGGCCCTGGCCCGGGCCTTTCCCACCATGGATGCAGTGCGGGACTTAGGCGGAATCCGGGGGGATGCGTTCTACCGGATGGTCCACGCCCATGCCGCAGATAACGGCCACACCCATGTGCACACCCATGTGGCCGCCCCGGACGCGTTTCACCAGGGGGGGCATGCCCCGCCGGAAGGGTGCCTGTTCCAGCCCCGGTGCACCCAGGCCATCCCGGCCTGTTCCCTGGGATCTGTGGCCATGGAGATCACGCCTGACGGGGACCATCGGGTGCGCTGCCTGCGGGGCGGAATCGCCCGGGCCCTGCATTTTGAACAGGTGGCCAAATCCTATGGCAAAGTCACGGCCCTTTATCCCACGGACCTGACGCTCATGGCCGGAGAAGTGTTCTGCCTGGTGGGAGAAACGGGATCCGGCAAAACCACCCTGGCCATGATTGCAGCGGGGGCCGTTTCCCCGGATCAGGGAACCCGTAACTTCCAGGGCCGGGACATGGACCTGTTGATGAAAAAAGATGCTGCATCTCTGGCCTCTTGTATCGGAATCATCTACCAGAACCCGGCGGAATCGGTCAGCCACCGGCTTACCGTATTTGAAATTGTGGCGGAACCACTGCGCATCCACAACACCGTCACAAACGAATCCGCACTGGCAGACCGGGTCAAAGCAGCCCTGTCCGATGTGCGCCTGTCCTGTGCTCCGGAATTTCTGAAACGCTATCCCCATGAACTGAACATGGGGGCCATCCAGCGGGTCTGCCTGGCCCGGGCCCTGGTGCATGAACCCGACCTGCTGGTTGCCGACGAACCCACCAGCGCCCTGGATCCCAGTGTCCAGGCTAAGGTGCTCAAAATGCTGTTGACCCTTCAGATCGAAAAAGGGGTGACCCTGCTGTTTGTCACCCACAACATCGGACTGGCACGAAAAGTGGCGGACCGCATCGGGGTGATGTCCGGCGGCCGGATCATTGAAACGGGTCCTGCGGCCCGGATCATCAACCATCCGGATCATGAATACACCCGGACCCTGATCCGCAGCGCCCAGGGCCTGATCCGGCCCCGGGCTCCCGTGTCTTCATCCGTATGAAAAAATTAAAAAAACACTGATCATCAAGGAGACATCATGGACATCCTGTTTCATCCCATCGGAACCATTCACACCCCGTACACCTCCCATCATGACGTGCCCCACCAGCCAAACCCGGAAGCGGCAGGCACGTTTTACATTGACCTGAACCCGGAACTGGCGGACGGGCTCTACCGCCTGGATACGTTCAACTATATCCAGGTGTTTTTCTTCCTGGACCGGCCGGACAAACCCGTGACCCTGCATGTCCGGCCCCCCAGCGGCGGGGGCAGGGAAGTGGGACTGTTTGCCAGCCGTTCTCCCCGCAGGCCCAATCCCATCGGGCTGAGCACGGTGCGGCTTAAAGGGATCACCGGCACCCGCCTGGATATTTCCGGCATTGACGTGCTGGACAACACCCCGCTGCTGGATCTCAAGCCCCATTTCAAGGGGCTGGATTTCAAGGAGGACGCCAATGACGGCTGGCGGAACCGAACATGATCAATGACATTGAAATTTGATGCAATACCTGTTAAAAGTAAGGCTTTGGAATTTTAACAGGAAATTTATCCCATGCATTATGACGGAATGATTATACGGCCTCCCAGCGAGGCGGACAGCATCCTGCTTCAGGTGACTTTAGGGTGTTCCCACAACAAGTGCACGTTTTGCGGCAGCTTCCGGGACAAGCGGTTCACCATCAAAAAAGATGACATCATTTTTCAGGACATCGAGTATGCCCGGGCCCATTTCCCCCGGCAAACGCGGTTGTTCATCTGTGACGGGGATGCCATGATCGTGCCCATGCGGCGGTTGCGGCCCATTCTGGAACGAATTCAAGACCGGCTTCCCTGGGTGGAGCGGGTGGGGGTGTATGCCAATACCAAGGGGATCGGCATGAAAACGGATGAGGAGCTGGCGGAACTGAAATCCTTGGGCGTGGGCATCGCCTATATGGGCCTGGAATCCGGCGATGACCAAGTGCTGGCCGATATCTGCAAAGGTGCCACCGCAGACAAGATGATCCGCATGGGGAAACGGGTGAAACAGGCGGGGATCCAACTGTCTGTCACCGTGCTGGTGGGGCTGGCCGGAAAAGAGCGGTCGTTGATTCATGCCAAAGAGACGGGCCGGGTTCTGTCGGAAATCGATCCCGACTATGTGGGGGCATTGAGCCTGATGCTGATTCCGGGCACGGAACTGCATGATGATTACCAGGCCGGCCGGTTTCAGCTGCCTTCCCCGGAAGAGATGCTGGCGGAACTGGGCCAGATGATCGCGTCCACCCATCTGTCGGACGGGCTGTTCCATGCCAACCATGCCTCCAATTATCTGCCCGTCCGGGCCCGGCTACCCCGGGACAAGGAAAAAACCCTGGATCAGATCGCTCAGGCGTTGAGCGGAAAAATTAAACTTAAACCCGAATTTATGAGAGCGTTATAACACTCAGCTCACTTTTATCAGGAGAAATAGATCATGGTCGATGCCACAGAAAATTTGGATCAACTCACGATTAATACCATTCGAGCCCTTTGCATGGATGCCGTGCAAAAAGCCAATTCCGGCCATCCCGGCGCACCCATGGGCCTGGCACCGGCCGCTTATGTGCTGTTTAAAAAATTTTTAAAGCATCATCCCCAAAACCCGGCATGGATCGACCGGGACCGGTTTGTGCTGTCCGGGGGCCATGCCTCTTCTTTGCTTTACAGCCTGCTGTATCTGTTCGGGTATGGACTGGATTTGGATGATCTGAAAAATTTCAGACAATGGGGCTCCCGGACACCGGGACATCCGGAATACGGAGAAACCCCGGGCGTGGAGACCACCACAGGGCCTTTGGGCCAGGGCATTGCCAACGCCGTGGGCATGGCCATTGCCGAATCCCACCTGGCTGCCCGGTTCAACAAGGATGACCACGCACTCATTGATCATCATACCTTCTGCATGTGCGGGGACGGGGACCTCATGGAAGGGGTGGCCATGGAAGCCGTGTCTCTGGCCGGACATCTGGGTCTGGGAAAACTGATCCTGATCTATGATGACAACCAGATCACCATTGAAGGGGCCACGGATATCGCGTTCACGGAAAACGTGGCAGACAAATTCACGGCCATGAACTGGCATGTGACGGAATTGGCAAACGGCAATGACCTGACTGCCATTCAGGCCGCCATTCAGGCGGGCAAAGAAGAAACAGACCGCCCGTCCCTGATCAAGATCAGAACCCATATCGCCTATGGCAGCCCCAACAAGCAGGATACGGCCGATGCCCATGGGGCCCCCCTGGGGGACGAAGAGATCCGGGTGGTGAAAAAATTCTATGGACTGCCCGAGGATCTGACTTTTCATGTGCCTGAAGCCGTACTGAATCATACCCGCAACGCAATGGCATCCGGTGAAAACCTGGAGAACGGGTGGCAGGATGTTTTCTCAGCCTATAAAAAAGCCTATCCCGAAGATGCGGCCCTGTTTGTGGATGCCGTGAGCGGATTTCTGACCAAGGACTGGGACAAAGATATTCCGGAGTTTTCCACATCCGATGCCCCGGTAGCCACCCGGGCCGCTTCAGGCAAGGTGCTCAATGCCATTGCCCCGAACCTTCCGTCCCTCATGGGCGGGTCTGCGGACCTGGCCCCGTCCAACAAGACCTATCTCACCTGTTCCGGCGAGTTTCAAAAAAATGACCGAAATGGCCGCAACATCCGGTTCGGGGTCCGGGAACATGCCATGGGCGCAGTTCTGGCCGGCATGTACCTGCATTCCGGGGTCCGTCCCTATGGGGGCACCTTTCTGGTGTTTGCGGATTACATGCGCCCGGCCATCCGGCTGGCATCGCTGATGAATCTGCCTTTGATCTATGTGTTCACCCATGACAGCGTGGCAGTAGGGGAAGACGGCCCCACCCATCAGCCCGTGGAACATCTGGCGGCCCTGCGGGCCATCCCCGGGCTCCATGTGGTACGTCCGGCCGATGCCAATGAAACGGCCCAGGCCTGGAAACAGGCGTTAACCACCTCAAACGGGCCGACTGCCCTGATTTTGAGCCGTCAGAAACTGCCGGTCCTGGATATGTCGAAACGGGACGGAGAATTTCAATACGGGGCCTATGCCATTCAAAACCGGGGAAAGGACGCGGATCTGATCCTCATCGCCACGGGCTCGGAAGTCCATATCAGCCTGAAAGCGGCAGAAATACTGGAAAAGGAACACCATATCCAGACATCGGTGGTGTCCATGCCGTCCTGGGAATGGTTTGAAAAAGCCCCGGCCCCCTATCGGGCACGTATCCTGCCTTCGGAAGTGACCTGCCGCCTGGCCGTGGAGGCCGGTATCGGCATGGGATGGGAAAAATATGTGGGGCAAAACGGGGCCGTGGTCAGCATCGAGCGGTTCGGGGCCTCAGCCCCGGGCGGTGAAGTTCTGGAACAACTGGGGATGTCCGTGGACAATGTGGTGAACCAGGCCCTGTCGCTGGTAAACGGCTAATACAACAAAGAGGTGCCGTATGATTATTGGTGTCAAAACGGACAGCAGAACCCAGATGATAGATATCACCCGTCAAGTGCGGCAGGTGGTAAAGGATTCCGGCATCCAAAACGGGCTGGTGCATGTCTGTTCCCTGCACACCACGGGCGCGGTCACCATCAATGAAAATGCGGATCCGGCCGTCCCGGTGGATATTTTAAAGACCCTCAACAAAATCATTCCCTGGGATGACGGGTACACCCATCTGGAAGGCAATTCCGCGGCCCACATCAAAGTCAGCCTGTTCGGACCGTCGGAAATGGTGGCCCTGGAAAACGGCGATCTGGTGCTGGGGACCTGGCAATCCCTCTTTTTTTGTGAATTTGACGGGCCCCGGAACCGGAAAGTGAATGTCACGATCCTGGCGGATCAGTAAAAGGAACGTGAAATGAAACTGCTATGGCTGCTCACGGCCCTTGTGGCCGGCATGATGGCCCCGGTCCAGGCCGGGTTCAACGGAAAAATGGGCCGGGCCATCGGGGACCCCGTGTATGCGGCCCTGATCTCATTTTTTGTGGGCACCCTGGGACTGCTGGCATATGGCCTTTTTTTGCGCATGGACTTTACAGCCGTGCGCCAGGCAGCCGGCATTGAGTGGTGGGTCTGGCTGGCCGGGCTGCTGGGGGCGTTTTATGTGACGTCCGTGATCATTTTGACCCCCCGGCTGGGGGCCACCCTTACCTTCAGCCTGGTGGTGGCGGGCCAGCTGCTCATGGCCGTGGCCCTGGATCATTATGGCCTGCTGGGGGTGCCCGTGCAGTCCATCTCCTGGCTGAGAATCCTGGGCATCGCCCTGATTACCGCGGGCGTGGTGCTGATCCGGAAATTTTAAATTGGGGAATCTTTGTCCTGCATCCCCGTTACCGCCTCTGGCGTGGCAATTGCCCATGAGGACATAGATAAATGACCCAGATGGAAGATCGCTGGTTATCAGTATACGAGATAGGCAAATACCTCGGTGTCAGCAGTGATACCGTTTACCGCTGGATCGACAAGCATACAATGCCCGCCCATCGTATGGGCCGTCTTTGGAAGTTCAAGAAAGACGAGGTCGACGAGTGGGTGAAGGCTGGCGGCGCAGCGGACAAGAGAAGACAGGATCACGCTGAATGAGCAGGAAGAACGGAAATAACCATTCAGTCGACCTGGATGTCGGAAACCTCTTCGGGCATCTCTGGGAAGCGGCCAATATCCTGCGTGGACCTGTCGACGCGGCTGACTTCAAGACCTACATCTTCCCGCTGTTGTTCTTCAAACGGCTCTCCGACGTCTATGACGAGGAGTATGCCGTGGCTCTGGAAGAGTCCGACGGCGACGTGGAATTTGCCCAGTTCCCCGAAAACCACCGGTTTCAGGTTCCGGAGGGCTGCCACTGGAAAGATATCCGGACCAAGAGCGCCAATATTGGTCATTCGCTCCAGAAGGCCATGCGGTGTGTCGAGCAGGCCAACCCGGACACCCTGCACGGCATCTTCGGCGATGCCCAATGGACCAACAAGGACCGCCTTTCGGACGCGCTGCTCAAGGACCTGATCGAACACTTCTCGTCGCTCAACCTGGGCAATGAGCACTGCAAGGCGGACATTCTCGGCCAGGCCTATGAATACCTGATCAAGAAGTTTGCCGATCTGACCAACAAGAAGGCCGGTGAATTTTATACCCCGCGCTCCGTGGTGGCGCTGATGGTCCGCATCCTTGCACCCAGGGCCGGAGAAACCATCTATGACCCGGCCTGCGGGACCGGCGGTATGCTCCTCGAGGCGCTGCACCTTGTCAAAGCGCATGGCGGCGACGAAAACCTCATGCTGGGCAAGCTCTACGGCCAGGAAAAGAACCTGACCACATCCGCCATCGCTCGGATGAACCTCTTTCTCCACGGTGCGGAAGATTTCCATATCGAACGCGGCGACACCCTGCGCTTGCCCGCCTTTTATTCGGGCGACCGCCTCGCCACCTTTGATTGCGTCATCGCCAATCCTCCGTTCTCCCTGGAAAAGTGGGGGGATGACGTCTGGGTCAACGACCCCTACGGCCGCAACTTTGCCGGACTGCCGCCAGCCAGGTCCGGCGACTTCGCCTGGGTTCAGCACATGGTCAAGTCCATGGCCCACAAGACCGGCCGCATGGCTGTGGTGCTCCCCCATGGGGTGCTGTTCCGCATGTCCAGGGAGGGCGAGATCCGGCGCAAGCTGTTGGAGATGGACATCCTCGAAGCGGTGATCGGTCTTGGCCAGAACATTTTCTATGGCACTGGTCTTGCGCCCTGTGTGCTGGTCTTCCGCGACAGCAAGCCCAGGGCCCACCGCCAGAAGGTGCTGTTCATAGACGCCTCGAAAGAGTTCAAGACTGGCCGCGCCCAGAACGAGCTGCTGCCGCAACACGTGGACAACATCCATCTCTGGTACGAGGACTATCAGGATGTGGAAGGGATCTGCCGGGTGGTCACGCTCGACGAGATCCGCGAGAACAATTTCAACCTGAACATCCCCCGCTACGTGGAGCCGGTGATTGAGGAAGAATCAATAACCATCGAACAGGCGATTGTCAATCTCAAAGAATCGTTGCAGGCGGCGTATGCGGCTGAGGATCGACTCAAGGCTCTGTTGGAATGTGAGGGTTTGTTGTGAAAAAGAACAAACACATTTCTCAATCGAAGCTGGAATCCTATCTCTGGGGCGCGGCCACCTTGCTGCGCGGCACCATCGACGCAGGGGACTACAAGCAGTTCATCTTCCCGCTGCTGTTCTACAAGCGCCTGTGCGACGTGTATGACGAGGAGCTGGCCGATGCGCTGCAGGAGTCCGGCGGCGATCAGGAATATGCCGCACTTCCCGAACAGCACCGCTTCCAGATCCCGGAAGACGTCCACTGGAAGGCCACCCGCACCAAGGTCAAAAACGTGGGCAAGGCCATCCAGGTCGCCCTGCGGGCCATTGAGACGGCCAATCCCGACACACTGTACGGGGTCTTCGGCGATGCCCAGTGGACCAACAAGGACCGCCTGCCGGATCACATGCTGCGCGAACTCATCGAGCACTTCAGCTCCCAGACGCTTTCGCTCTCCAACTGCCCGGAAGATGAACTGGGCAAGGGTTACGAGTTTCTGATCAAGAAGTTCGCCGACGATTCCGGCCACACTGCTGCAGAGTTCTATACCAACCGCACCGTGGTTCATCTGATGACCGAGATGCTCGAACCCAGGCCGGGAGAGTCGATCTATGACCCCACCTGCGGTTCGGCGGGCATGCTGCTCTCCGCCGTCGCCCATCTGAAGAGGCAGAACAAGGAATGGCGTAACCTGAGGCTGTTCGGCCAGGAGCGCAACCTGCTCACCTCGGCCATCGGCCGGATGAACCTGTTTCTGCACGGCATCGAGGACTTCAGCATTGTCCGGGGAGATACCCTGGCCAATCCGGCCTTTGTCGAAGGCGACCGGCTCATGCAGTTCGATGTGGTCCTGGCCAATCCGCCTTACTCCATCAAGCAGTGGAACCGAGATGCCTGGTCCGCCGATCCATGGGGCCGGAACTTTTACGGCACCCCGCCCCAGGGCCGGGCCGACTATGCCTTCTGGCAGCACATCATCAAGAGCATGAAGGCCAGGAGCGGCCGCTGCGCCATCCTGTTTCCGCATGGGGTCCTCTTCCGCAACGAAGAGTCGGCCATGCGCGAAAAGCTGGTTGCCCACGACATAGTGGAGTGTGTGCTGGGCCTCGGCCCCAACCTCTTTTACAACTCACCCATGGAAGCCTGCGTCGTCATCTGCCGGATGAACAAGCCCTGGGAGCGTAGAAACAAGGTGCTTTTCATCAACGCGGTAAACGAGGTGACCCGCGAGCGGGCACAGAGCTTCCTTATTGAGGATCATATCCGGCGCATTGTCGCTGCCTACCAGGCTTTCGGTGATGAGGACGGCTTTGCCCGGGTGGTCGGCAATCACGAGATCGGGAAAAAGGGCAGCAACCTCAGCATTCCGCTGTATGTGCGGGTGGGCAACAGCAATGGTCAGGAGAGCAGCGAAACTGTCAGCTTCAAAAAGGCTGTTGCTGACTGGCAGAAAAACTCGAAGGCCTTGCGGGAATCAATGGACGACCTGTTTGGAATTCTGGAAGGAATCTCCTCAAAAACCGTTGCACCAAGCAAGGCAGCAGCCAAGGAAGCGTCTCACAAGGAAAAAGTCGTTCAACCAGCCTTTAAACGCGCGGTTTTGGCTGCGGAGGTTGCCTCTAAACTGCACATGGAACCCACCTTTGGCTCTGTAAAGCATGAAAAGATCGTTTTTCTCTGTGAGAAAATGCTCGGTTTGAGTGAAGCCCTGGAGCATTACCACCTGCGTCAGGCTGCCGGCCCTTATGATCCCAAGGCCAGACGGTCAACGGATAGGATCTTTACGGGAAATAAGTGGTTTGTAATAAAAAAAGAAGAAAAACGGGTCGAATACCTGAAAGGGAAAAAGTTCGGTGGCCATGAAGAATATTTCGAACGGTATTTTTCTAGGGAAAGGGAGTATATCTCCGATATATTGAAGTTACTTCGAGCCGCTACTACTGAACAGTGTGAAATTGTGGCAACCCTTTTCAGTGCCTGGCATGATTTTCTGGATCAGGGAACGACTCCTTCTGATGACCAGATTGTCCAGGAAGTTTTGAACAACTGGCATGAAAACAAGAAGCGAATACCTGCCGAGCGGTGGCAAAGAGCGCTTGTATGGATGCGGGAAAACAGGTTAACACCCATGGACGTCCTTGAGCAGGGAGCTGTGCCATGAATGAACGTTCTCTGAAGCCGTGCTGGAAGATTGTCCATGAATGGCCTCTTCAACGTCTGACCTCACAGGGCCAAAGGTTTCTTTAGGAGGGCGAGGGATGAAAGAACTGACAAAAAACAATCCTGGCCCGGATTACGCGCACCTTCTCGCCGAGGTGAAAGAGCGCGTCCGTTCAGCTCAGTACGCCGCACTGAAAGCGGTCAATGCGGAGCTGGTCAGACTTTACTGGGATATCGGGCGGATGATCGCCGAACGTCAGGAGAAGTCCGGATGGGGCCGGTCGGTCGTGGAAAACCTGTCTAAGGACTTGCGGCAGGAGTTTCCCGGAGTCAGCGGATTTTCAGTGCAGAACCTCTGGTACATGCGCCAGTTTTATCTGGAATACAGCGGCCATGAAAAACTCCAACCACTGGTTGGAGAAATTGCCTGGGCTCACAATCTCGCCATCATGAGTAAGTGCAAGGACCCACTGGAACGTGAATTCTATATCCGCATGACCCGCAAATTCGGCTGGTCCAAGAATGTCCTTATCCATCAGATCGACAACCAGAGCTATGAAAAATCCCTGCTGGGCCAGACTAATTTTGATCAGACGCTCACGCCCGAGCTTCGTGCCCAGGCCAAGCTGGCGGTGAAAGACGAATACACCTTCGATTTTCTGGAACTGGGCGAGGAACACGGAGAGCGGGAGCTGGAACGGGCGCTCATCGCCCGGATCGAGGATTTCCTGCGGGCCATGGGCGGCATGTTCGCCTTCATGGGGAGTCAGTACCGGTTGGAGATCGACGGCGAAGAGTTCTTCATCGACCTCTTGCTGTTTCACCGTCGTCTGCGCTGCCTGGTGGCCATCGAGCTGAAAATAGGAAAATTCAGGCCGGAATTCGTCGGAAAGATGCAGTTTTACCTGACCGCACTGGACCGGCAGGTCCGGCAGGAGGACGAGAACCCTTCCATCGGCATCATCCTCTGCAAGGAAAAGAGCCGCACCATCGTCGAGTACACCCTGCACGACGCCCGCAAACCCATCGGCGTGGCCACATATGAAATCACCAGGACGCTGCCCAAAGAGCTGAAAGGGCAATTGCCCCAGCCGGAAGAGATTGCGGCCTTGCTGGAGGGGATTGAAAAGTGAGTGCGCATCCTCCTTTTGACCCAGGTACAGTTGAGGCCATTGCCAAAGTGCTTGGAGAGGCCGGATCAGGAACAGACATCAGTCGATATTTCAAGGCGAACAGCCTGCTTGATGAGTCTGGCGAATCCACCAAGTGGCGGCGGATTAATGCGGTATTTCTGAAAAGCCAGGTAACGACAAAAAGCGCGAACCAGATTCTTGCTTTTATCAGATCCTACCTTGTCCCAACTCGCTTTGTGGGAAAACGAGATGAGTTCGAACACCATCGCTGCGAACTGAACGCCGTGTTAATTCTGCATGGCCTCGAATACGGCAAGGACGGCCAATTCAGACATACAACTCAGGCCAGAACCCTGGATGAAGCAGAAGCGCGAGCTCAAGGTGTCCGTAACAAGTTGGCCCCCCGCAATACTCACCCTGAAGTCTACAAATACTGCCAGCCAGAACTGATGCAGGAAAACTACTTCCACGCAGTGTTTGAAGCCTGCAAAGGATTGTTCCAGAGAATCCGTGATCTTTCCGGCATTGAGGCCGATGGTGCCAACCTGATTGACAGGGTTTTCTCGGTTGAAAAGCCATCTCTTGTCTTCAACACCCTTCAGACTGAAACTGAAAAATCGGAACATAAGGGATTTGCGCAGCTTCTGAAGGGATGTTCAGCGGCGATCCGTAACCCGCTGGCACATGGTCCCAAAATCCTGTGGCAGGGAGAGACCGACGCCGCTGATTACCTCACCCTGATTTCCATGCTGCACAGAAAGCTGGATCAGTGCGTTAAAGTCCCGAATCAGGAGTATCGGCACGGGGGTGGCGTATGACTAAACTGAAGCCCGGCTGGAAGATGGTTAAGTTTGGTGATGTTGTGCGCCAATGCAAGGAGAGCGTTGATCGCGACAACAATCCATTCGAACGGTATGTGGAAGGCGGCCATATGGATTCTGAGGATATTCATATCAACCGATGGGGTGAATTCGGGATCGATTATGTAGGACCGGCGTTTCACCGCATCTTTCGCAAAGGCCAGGTACTCTATGGATCGCGCCGAACCTATCTGAAAAAAGTCGCTATTGCCGACTTCGATGGTATTACAGCTAACACGACTTTTGTCTGTGAAACCAAAAACCCAAACGTCCTTATGCAGGAATTGCTGCCGTTCTTGATGCTGACGGATTCATTCACAGAACACTCGATACGGGAATCGAAAGGTTCAACTAATCCCTATATCAACTGGCCGGATATCGCCAAGTATGAATTCCCGCTGCCGCCCCTTGATGAACAGAAGCGCATTGCCGAGATCCTGTGGGCAGCGGATGAGGCGGTGGGAAAAAACATCGTTTCTCGCCAGAAAGCCACACAGCTACTTGATTCGATGCGCATTAATGAAGTCTGTTCAGAAAAATACCATTGGCAGAAATTTGGAACCATCCTGAAATCCATTGTTGCCGGTAAGAGTGTTGTTGGGGTCAACACGCCAGCAGAAAAGCATGAATTTGGCGTTTTGAAGGTCAGTGCCGTTGGGCCAAACGGATTTGAGCCTGAAGAGAACAAACGCCTTATTAACTCAACAGATTTCTTGCCGCAGTACAGCGTTAATCAAGGTGCATTGCTGATAACGCGCTGTAATACAAATGATCTTGTTGGAAGGGTTTGCCTCACACCTGCGGATTATCCCAATCTGATGCTGTGTGACAAAACCCTCCAGCTCATATTGGATGAGAGCAAAGCAAACAGGCGTTTCATGTTTGAAGCTTTGCGAGCTCGCCCCCTGAGAAATCAAATAATGGGTTGTGCTACTGGCACCGGAGGGGCCATGAAGAACATCTCGCAGCAGGACATACGATCACTATCAGTACCTTTGCCCCCGCGTGATCTTCAAGAAACCATTGCGCTTAGAGTCGCGAATGTATATCAGCGAATAGACGAACTTACAAGCCAGATCAACATGCTGCGAGTTCTCACAAAACAGCTCTCGAATGAATTGATACACGGAGGAGCCGCCCATGTTTAACGAAGAAAAAACGGTCGAACAGATGGTTCTCGACACGCTCTGCGGAAGTGTGACTTCGAACATTGTCGCCAAAAAATTCGCCTGTTATGGTGGCGCATACAACAAAATCCAAGGAGTCTTATTCTATGGTATTTAAAATCCCCCAGAAATCTTCGGTATCCATCAAAAATCCTGAGTCGTTGTTCCGTGATCTGCGGGACCGTACCGTAGAAGGCCTTCTTGCGCAGCAGGCCGACATGCTCCGCAACTACATGGACCATGTCGACAATCGTGATATCGCACTTGAACTGCCCACGGGCAGCGGCAAGACCCTGGTTGGTCTTCTGATCGCGGAATGGCGGAGAAGAACAAAACGGGAGAGATGTGTAATGCTTTGTCCTACCAAACAGCTTGTCCATCAGGTCGTTGAACAGGCCAAAGAAAAATACGGAATCAATGCACTTGATTTTTCGGGCTCGAAACACCAGTACCCGGAGGCTGACAAGACCGCTTTCAACAATTGCGAATCAATAGGTGTTGCCACCTATAGCGCTCTGTTCAACACAAATCCGTTTTTCAGCAACGTTCATACACTCATTTTTGACGATGCCCACGCTGCTGAGAATTATGTGTCGAGTTTCTGGTCATTGGAGGTTCGGCGTTATGAGGATGAATCCACCTTCGGTACAATCTGGCAGATCATCGCGCCGTACACCACAGAAAATGACCAACTCCGTTACGACCAGGGCAACGAGGGATCGCTTGATACGTCATTCGTCAACAAGATTCCGACGCCTTATTTACTCAAGTGCAGAACAGCACTGACAGCAGCGATTGACAATGCCTCCAGAGACGATGAAAGCCCGGAGGAATACGGTTATCGATGGCGCATGATCAGAGATCACCTTCACGCCTGCCATCTCTATTACACCAGCAATTCAATTCTCATTCGCCCTCTGGTAGCC
The DNA here is from genome assembly GCF_000350545.1 of Desulfotignum phosphitoxidans DSM 13687. Taxonomy (GTDB): domain Bacteria; phylum Desulfobacterota; class Desulfobacteria; order Desulfobacterales; family Desulfobacteraceae; genus Desulfotignum; species Desulfotignum phosphitoxidans. The sequence goes on along the minus strand of NZ_APJX01000014.1, from coordinate 72,364 downwards.
CCTACCAAGAGCTTTGCGCCCTTTCAGAATGCACGACAGCGTATTTATATGTCTGCAACTCTCGGTGAGGGTGGGGACCTGGAAAGGATTTTCGGCCGTAAAAAGATCGAACGGATACCTGCTCCTGAGGGCTGGGACAAGCAGGGCATCGGCCGTCGTTTTTTTGTATTTCCAATGCGAAGATTGGATGAAGCGGCTTCATTGAGTCTCGCAATATCCTGGACTACGAAATTTGATAGAGCCCTGGTCCTCACTCCGAGCAACCGTGACGCTGACAAAGTCAAAATGGCCATTAAGTCACTTCCTGCGACGCAGAGTCATACCCTCTTTGACGCCGCACAATTGGAGTCGTCGAAAAAATCATTTACCCAGGCCGGTTCCGCCATAGCGGTTCTGGCGAACAGGTATGATGGAATCGATCTGATTGGAGACGAATGCAGATACTTGATTATTTATGGTCTTCCGGAATCCACAAATCTTCAGGAGCGTTTCATCATCAGCCGACTGGGGGCCTCTGTCCTTTTCCAGGTTCGCATCCGCACCAGGATCACTCAGGCTGTGGGAAGATGCACACGCTCATCAACCGACTATGCGCTCGTGGTTATCATCGGCGACAAGGTGCATCAGTATTTCCATATGCCGGAAAAGAGAGAAACACTGCATCCGGAACTTCAGGCAGAAGTTAATTTTGGAGTAGATCAATCAAAAGTCGATAATCCTTCTGAGCTGGGGGATAACATTGACATATTCATTGCCCACGGACCAGAGTGGAAATCAGCCGATAACCATATATTGGAAACAAGAGACGAACTGACCCAATTGTCCATACCATCGGCAAGTCAGCTTGGGAACTCTGTTGTCCACGAAGTGAAATTTCACGATGCCCTTTGGTCGGGTGATTTTGACAATGCGCTCTCTTCAGCAAAAGATGTGTTGGCCAGCTTTGCCGGAGGACATGACCTGAAGGGATATTCTGCTCTTTGGAATTACCTTGCTGGCTCAGCAGCGTACCAGGCGGATCAAACACAGGTAGCCCAGGAACATTTTTCGGCAGCCTTTTCATGCGCCAGTACGTTGCCATGGCTCAAACAAATTCAAAAGCTGCTCTCCAACCAGACACAGGAAGTATCTGTCGATGTCATTTATGGAGAGCGCATTGAGCGCATAGAAGGACTCCTCGAACGTTTTGGAAAGTCCGGCAGCGTAAAAATCGAAAAATATTTCCAGGACATCCGGGAAGGGCTTACAAGCAGGGAATCGAAGCCGTTTGAAGAAGCGCAGGTAAAGCTCGGTCGCCTGATCGGTTTTGAATCGGGAAACACTGAGCGATCCGGTGATCCAGACCCTTGGTGGATCTTTGGGCGACGAGGAATTGTCTTTGAGGATTACACAGCAACTGGTGATAATCCTGTTGTGTCAAAGAAAAAAACACTAGAGGCCAAGGCTCATCCTGACACTCTCGCAGCAGAACACCCAGGAGTAAGTTTCTCGGTCGTATTTTGCTCGACGTCGGACAAATTACATTCTGCTGCGGAGCCTCATACGGGAGATGTTTTTTACATCAGCGTTGAAGACTTCAAAAAGTTTTCAGAAGAGTGCATGGCAACAATGCGAGTGCTCTGGGATTCTTTCCAGTCGCCTGGGGTTATTGAATGGAGGGAGTTTGCTGCCCGCAGGCTGGCCGAAGCGAAATTAGGCAGTGATGACATTCTGGCACGTTTGACGAGCAGAAAACTTTCCTCATTGGCAGGAGGCGGACAGAAATGACCTACTTCAACGAGGAAAATACGGTTGAACAACTCGTGCTGGACACTTTGACTGACAAAGACAGCCAGTGGTGCGTTGCCGAGTCGCAAGCCGATTATCTTGATTCACATCTCACACTTCACATTTCAAACTTAAAATGGCGCTTCGTGTCGGCCGACGAGCTGCCCCGTCAACACTCCGACGTGCTGTTGGAGTCGATGGTACGCGACGCCCTCATCCGGCTGAACCCGGAAATCAAGGCCCAGCCCGACCGCGCCGACGAGGTGCTCTACCGCCTTCGGACCATTCCGCTGTCGGTGCAGAGCGAAGGCCTGGTTCGGGCTAACGAGTTGTTTGCCGAATGGCTGCGGGGCGAGAAGTCCATGCCCTTTGGTGAGCGCGGCGAACATACGCCGGTGCGCCTGATCGACTTTGAGAATCTCGGCAAAAACGATTACGTGGTCACCAACCAGTGGGTCTATCCGGTCAAGGAAGGCGGCCGCCGCTTCGACATCGTCATGCTGGTCAACGGCATCCCGCTGGTGATAGGCGAGGCCAAGACGCCGGTACGTCCGGCAGTGACCTGGGTGGATGGGGCCAGTGATATCCACAACGGCTACGAACAGAGCGTGCCGCAGATGTTCGTGCCCAACGTCCTCTCTTTTGCCACCGAGGGCAAGTGCTACCGCTACGGCTCGGTGCGCATGCCCATCGATATCTGGGGGCCGTGGCACGAAGGCGGGAACAAGGCCGAGGGAACGATTTCGGACGTGCAGCATTCGATCCGTTCCATGCTGCGCCCCCATGTGGTGCTGGACATTTTACAGAACTTCACCCTGTTCGCCACCGACAAAAAACACCGGCGCATCAAGATCATCTGCCGCTACCAGCAGTACGAAGGCGCAAACCTGATGGTGGCCCGCGTGGTCAAGGGCTACCCCAAGAAGGGCCTGATCTGGCATTTTCAGGGCTCGGGCAAGTCGCTGCTCATGGTTTTTGCGGCACAAAAGCTGCGGATGCACCGCAAGCTCGGCAACCCCACAGTGATGATTGTGGTGGACCGCATCGATCTGGACACCCAGATCACCGCTACCTTCAATGCCGCAGATATTCCGAACATGATCGGAGCGGCCACCCGGCAGGAGCTGCAAAACCTGCTGGCGGCGGATACCCGCAAGATTATCATCACCACCATTCATAAGTTCGGCGAGGCGGACGGCCGCCTGAACGAGCGCTCGAACATCATCGTGATGGTGGATGAAGCGCACCGCACCCAGGAAGGCGATCTGGGCCGCAAGATGCGGGATGCGCTGCCCAATGCCTTTCTCTTTGGCCTGACCGGCACGCCGATCAACAAGCGGGACCGAAATACCTTCTGGGCCTTTGGCGCGGACGAGGATGAGCAGGGCTACATGAGCCGCTACTCGTTCCAGGACTCGATTCGGGACAAGGCCACGCTGCCGCTGCATTTCGAGGCGGTGGACGTGAAGCTGCATATCAACAAGGACGCCATTGACGAAGCTTACTCACAGATGACCGATGAGCTGAGCGAGCTGGATCGTGACGACCTGGCCAGGCGCGCCGCCAAAATGGCGGTGCTGATCAAGGCCCCGGCCCGGGTGAAAGCCATCTGCTGGCACATTGTCAAACACTTTCAGGATAAATTGGAACCGAACGGCTTGAAGGCCCAGGTGGTGACCTTCGACCGGGAGTGCTGTGTGCTCTACAAGAAGGCCATGGACGAATTGATAGGCCCGGAAGTCAGCGCCATCGTCATGCACACCCAGGGCGGAAAGTCCGATGAATACGCGGAATGGAAGCTGGCCAAGGATGAGGAGGAAAAGCTCCTCGACCGTTTCCGCGACCCGAATGACCCACTCAAGTTCCTGATTGTCACTTCCAAGCTGCTGACCGGATTTGATGCGCCCATTCTGCAGGTGATGTACCTCGACAAGCCGATGAAGGACCACAACCTGCTGCAGGCCATCTGCCGCACCAACCGTGTCTATCCCGGCAAGACCCATGGCCTGATCGTGGATTACCTGGGCATCTTCGATGACGTGGCCACGGCCCTCGATTTCGATGAAAAGGCGGTGCAGAAGGTCATCACCAATCTGGATGAGCTCAAGAAAGAGCTGCCCGGCGTGGTGGCGAAGAGTCTTTCGTTCTTCCCCAGGGTGGACCGCACCGTCGGCGGCTACGAGGGGCTGATCGCGGCGCAGGACTGTCTGCCGGATAACGAGACCCGGGACAAGTTCGCGGCAGAATACTCAATGCTCTCCCGTCTGTGGGAGGCGCTGTCACCTGATCCCTGTCTCGGCCGTTATGAAAAGGACTACAAGTGGTTGACCCAGGTGTATGAGTCGGTGAAGCCGCCGAGCGGCAACGGCAAGCTGCTTTGGCACGCCCTGGGGGCCAAAACCATCGAACTGGTGCATGAGAACGTGCATCTGGAGACGGTACGCGACGACCTGGACACCCTGGTGATGGACGCCGAGGTCCTCGAAGGACTGCTCGATGCCAAGGACCCGGACAAGAAATCCAGGGAAATCGAGATCAAGCTCATCGCCCGCCTGCGCAAGCACAAGGACAATCCGGAGTTTATCGCCCTGGGGGAACGCCTCGAAAAGCTCAAGGAACGGCACGAACAGGGCCTGCTCCACAGCCTCGATTTCCTCAAAGAGCTGCTGACCCTGGCCAAAGAGGTCGTTCAGGCCGAGAAGCAGGTGGACCCGGTCGATGAACAGGCCAAGGCCAAAGCGGCCCTGACAGAGTTGTTCGCCGAGGTGAAGAACGGCAAGACGCCGATGGTGGTCGAGCGGATCGTGACCGACATTGACGAGATCGTGCGGCTGGTTCGTTTTCCCGGCTGGCAAAACACCAAGGCCGGAGAGCGCGAGGTTCAGAAAGCCCTTCGCAAGGTGATTTACGTGAAGTACCAGGTCAAGGACCAAGATCTGTTCGACAAGGCGTTCGGATATATTCGGCAGTACTATTGAAATGAACCGGTCATGACCTTATATTACCTGATTTGAATTGGTCATCTCCCGGATGGAGTGCGGCATGTCATAAATTTTTGCTTTGAGTGCTGAATGATTCAGTCTCAGCCCCCGGGTGATCCTGTTTATGATCATTTTCCAGGTATGATAAAGACCTTGCTGTCTGAAGAAATATTATCAAAAAAGAGTGACACAGGGGTTATGGACTCCGGAAACAGTCAGAATGAACGCGAATGGCTAAATATCCTGAAGCCGTCCAAAATCCTTTTCCAGGTCATCTGCCTTGTTTTCCTTCCCCTGCTGCCGGAGGCTGTCTGACAATGCCTTGATCTTTTCTTCCAGCAAAGGGAGAACATCGTTTTTCAGGGTATCGCTCATTTTCTGTCCGGAGTCTTTCAGCTTTTGTTCCAGTTCGGCCATGGCATCTTTCATGGCCTGATATTCTTCGGTTTCCGGAATGGTTTCAATCTGTGCCATCATGTCGGCCATCTTTTTTCCCAACGACTGCCACATCTCATCCATGGAAGCGGCGGCGGCCGCAGCCGGAGATGCCGGGCTGCCGTCAACCACGGCATCGGCGGGGATTTTTGTGCCGCCCGTCCGGGCCTGTTCAATGATCACAGCTTTGCCGGCCATTTCATCCGGTCCCTGTCCGATGAAAAACCGGGAATCTTCTGTGGCGCAGTCTGAAAATTGACCGGCAATTTCAACGGACACCAGGAAGACCGCGTCTTTGGTATAGGTGATTTTTTTCACCTGTCCGACCCGGGTTTCCTCAAACATCACGGGATCCGTTTCCTTTAATCCGTTTACCTGGTCAAAAGAAATGGTGAACCCATAGCCCGTGCATCCGGCAAAAAGAAAAACACCGGCCAGCACCGTCACGATACTGTAAAAAATATGGGAAAAAGCGCTGGAAAACCGTATCATTAATTGAACTCCTCGTCTGGTTTTTTGTAAACAGGGATTTTGATCACGGGCACCCCTTCTTTCTGAAGTGTTTTTTCCTCTTCACGCGTGGTGGTCCCCCGGATGCTGCGATGTTCAGATGCCCCATAATGCATCTTCAAGGCTTCTTTGGCAAAGGATGTGCCGACATCTTCAAAATTGTTTTCCACAAACCTGGCCACCCGGTCCGTGAGTTCGGCCATGGCTTCCTGGCCGGCCTGGAATGCCTGGTGTGCCTCATTGGATCGGGCCCGGACAGGTGCCGAGGTCCTGATGGCAATGGGGTGAAGCTTCTGGACCACGGCGGTGGTATCGCAGACGGGACATTGCAGCAGACCTTGCTCCTGCTGGGTTTCCATCTCCTGCTTGTCCTGGAACCACCCTTCAAACGCATGGCCGTTGATGCATTCCAGATCAAATACGATCATGATGATTTATTCCCTTGATTCGGAAAAACTAAGCAGATGCCCAATGCATCCGGTTAAACTATATCTGAAACCCGCTGGTTTTTCAATCGGGAAATCCGCGCCCGGTCCGCTTCAGACCGGACACAGGGAAACAGGCTGTTGTTGGTGAACACCGGGTGCCGGTTAAGATCGAACCGGGCCCCGGAGACGGCCGTTTCCCACAGCGGGGTGTGGGGAATGGGGCTGTAAAAGGCCAGTACGGGCAACACCCCGGCTTTTTTGACAAACGCCATTGACGCGGCCACATCATCCAGATTCTGGTCCGGCAGGCCGCACAACAGATACGCCCCGATCTGCTGTGCGTCGAATCCGGCTGTTTTCAAGGCATTCACGGCCCGGAAAAATTCATCGGCCCGGACCTTGACATCGTATTGCCGGTCTTTTGAAAAGGCCGCCGTTTCCAGTCCCAGACGAATGGTTTTAAATCCGGCCCGGAACATGAGATCGGCCGCTTCAGGGGTGATTTCCCGGATATGCAGGGCATTGGGGGTGTGGAAAAACAGGTCCAGGCCGGCGTTAATGATTTTTTCCATCAGCAGGTACGCATGATTGGGTCCGTTCACCAGCAGCGCATCATCATAAAATGCGAAATTTTTTATGTGATGCTGGTGGTGCCAGTGACAGATCTCTTCAAACACCCGGTCCGGGGACCGGCGGACCATGCGGGGTTCCAGAAAAGAAGAGGCGCAGTACTCACAGGAAAACGGGCACCCCCGGGTCGTTAAAACCGGTGCAAACGTCAGCTTTGAACACAGGTCCAGGGCCGGAAACGGCGGATTATCCGGCCGGTCATTCAAAAAAAGAGGGCGGCCGGTGAACCGGGTGATCATATTTTCCAGGGCCGGCTCCCCCTGGCCCGTGATCACAAGGTCTGCCCCGGAAAAGGCGGCGGCATGCTCCTGGCATAAAGTGGCGTATTTTCCCCCTAAGACAATTGGAACATCCGGAAACACGGACCGGATCACGGAAATGGTTTCCGTGACGCCGGAGGCCCAGTAGGTCATCAGGGATGTGACCAGAATCAGGTCCGGCGGGTCCAACGCTTCCAGATCTTTTCTAAACCAGTCAGGCAGAATGCCGTAACGAAAGAATTGTTTTCGTGTCCGGGGCAGGGGGCCGGCCGAGGGCGGGATCACATCCGCCGGAAGGATCGGGGTTTTCCGGAACGGTCCCCGGCCGTCCCATGCGGTTTTCACCGGGCCTGTCTCCTTTGGATGAAACCGGTCCAGGCAGTCGATAAAACTGATCCGGACTCCGGCATCACGCAGCAACCCGGCCAGGGTCAGCAACCCCAGGGGTTTCAACCAGAAATCAAAGGCAGCAAAATCATGAATCCAGGGATTCACACACAGCACATGGGGCCCATCCGGCATGGAAGCACTCAATCTTCAAAATACTTCATGGATGTTTTTTTCAGCTCTTTTCTGGAGAAAAGCAGGATATAATCGGTCTCTCCCACGGTTTGGGAAATCTTTTCCGCCAACGCCCGGCACTGGTCCTCATTGGCGGCATGAACCATGGTATACAGGTTATAAGGCCAGCCCGGCGCCGGATTCCGGCTGTAGCAATGGGTGATTTCATCAAACTGTGCCATGGCCATGCCCACCTGCTCCACCCGGGATTCATCCACGTTCCAGGCCACCATGGCATTGGCTTTGAAACCGGATTTCTGGTGTTTCAATGTCGCTCCGAACCGCCGGATGATCCCCCGCTGGTTGAGATCCGTCAGCACTTCCAGAAATTTTTCTTCGGTCACACCGATTTTTTCAGCCATCTGCCTGAACGGCCGTTGCACCACTGGAATGTCGGTCTGGAGCAGGGCAATCACTTTTTTTTCTAAATCCGTTATCATAGGTTCCCAAACAAATTATCAGTCATTCTTGAATCGATCGGCATACAATGCCGTGATGGCGCTTTCCGATGCATCACACACCCCTCTTTCCGTAATAAACCCGGTCACCAGCCGGGCCGGTGTCACATCAAAGGCATGGTTGGCCGCCGGGCTGTCCATAGGGGTGATCCGCACCTGAATCATGGCATCATCATGCCATCCCCGGACATACCGGATTTCATCCGGGTCCCGTTCTTCAATGGGAATCTCCCGGATCCCGTCGGTCAGGTCCCAGTCAAACGTGGAGGCCGGCAGGGCCACGTAAAAAGGGATATCATTGTCCCTGGCCGCCAGGGCCTTGAGATAGGTACCGATCTTGTTGGCCACATCTCCGGTCCGGGTCGTCCGGTCCGTGCCCACGATCACCAGGTCCACCCGGCCGTGCTGCATCAGATGCCCCCCGGCATTGTCCGTGATCACGGTGTGAGGGACCCCGTGTTTGCCCAGTTCCCATGCCGTCAGGCGGGCCCCCTGGTTTAAGGGCCGGGTTTCATCCACCCACACATGGACCGGGATTCCCGCATCATGGGCCGCGTAGATGGGGGCGGTGGCCGTGCCGTATTCGATGCAGGCCAGCCATCCGGCATTGCAGTGGGTCAGAATATTCACGGGCCGGCCCGGGTTTCGATCGGCTGTTTCCCGGATCAGCTCCAGCCCATGGGTACCGATTTTCCGGCAGTTATCCGCCTCTTCTTCCATAATGGCCAAAGATTCATCCAGCGCCGCTTGAATCCGCGTTTCATGGGAGGTCTTTTCCATCACTTTTGCCTGGACCCGGTTTACGCCCCAGCGAAGGTTCGTGGCCGTGGGACGGGCGTTTTTCAGGTCGTCGCACTGGGAGGAAAACCAGGCGTCATCCATTCCCCGGTTTCCTTTCTGGACCAGTATGACATACACCCCCAGCGCCCCGGTGGCACCGATGAGAGGGGCGCCCCGCACCACCATTTCCCGAATCGCGTGAATCACTTCGTCCACATGGGTCAGGTCCTTGATTATCAACTCATGGGGCAACCACCGCTGGTCAATGACCCGGACCGTTTCCGTGTCCGGGTCAAACCAGATGGGCCGCATCTCTTTACCGTCTACATTCATGATTCATCTTCTCCTGGAAAAGCGGGTAAAGGTAAGGTTACAGGTGTGCGATAAACTGATCCGCTTCGGCAATGGCCCGGTTCATATCCCGGATCAATGCAGCCATATCATGACGCTGCGTTTGTGATTTCTCATGGGTCCCTCTTTTAATTTTCAGCCAAAATTCACTGCATAGGCTATAGGGATACCCCGTCAAAATCAAGTTTTTTTGTGTCGGATTCCAGAGGGTCTCTTTGGCCGGGAAGCGGCAAAACCTGTGTTTGACAAAAAAAGGGCCGGGTGCTAATTTTGTATTTTTAAATACATCATAGGGCATAACCCGGCAAAATGGCCGCAAATGGATACCAAAGGACATTGTATGACGCTGATACTCAATATTTTATGGTTTATTTTCGGGGGCGGCTTGATTGCCTGGCTGTTGTGGATTTTGACGGGCGGGCTTTTGTTCATCACGGTGGTGGGCATCCCCTTTGCCTGGGCTGCATTCCGGATCGCCGGGTTTGCCGCGTTTCCCTTTGGCAAAGATCTGGTGGATGCCCGGGATGTGGGGGACGCCCGCGTGGTCGGCACGGGGCTGGCCAATTTTCTGTGGATCATCCTGGCCGGCATCTGGCTGGCCATCTCCCACATTCTGGCCGGTGCCAGCCTTTGTCTCACCATTATCGGGATTCCGTTCGGATTTGCCCATTTCAGGCTGGCCCTGGTCTGTTTCGCCCCTTTGGGAAAACGGGTGGTGTATCATTGATAGATCAAAAGCACTTGATCCGGTGCAAGGAGCATGACAATTTGTGAAAACCTATGAACTGTGGAACGTCCACTTTTTAAATCAGATCATCGATACCATGGCCGAAGGGTTGTTTACCCTGGATGACCAGGGCATTATCACCTCCTGGAACCGGGCCATGGAAAAAATTTCCGGTTTTACCGCCCTGGAGGCCGTGGGGCAGCGCTGTGATATCCTCAAATGCAGCCGGTGCTACGGCAAACAGTGTCCGGCGGATATTCACGAATGCGGGGTCCTGCGCCATGGCCGCACTGAAGCCAAGGAATGTTTTGTCCGGCATAAGGACGGATATGATGTCCCCGTGATCAAAAATGCCCGTCTGGCAAAAGATACCCAGGGACATATTCTGGGCATCGTTGAAACCATCACGGATTTGACCGAGCTGTCCCTGGCAAAAAAAAGGGAAGAAGATGCCCGGCGGCAGCTGCAGGAAGCCTTTGGCCTGGGAAACATCATCGGCAGAAGCCCTGCCATGCAGAATGTATTTGAAGCGATCCGGGCCGCTGCAGACAGCCGGGCCACGGTGCTGATTCAAGGAGAGAGCGGCACGGGCAAGGAACTGGTGGCCAAAGCAATCCATTACCACGCTTCTGAAAATCAGCGTCCCCTGATCACGGTCAACTGCTCGGCATTGTCTGAAACCCTTCTGGAAAGCGAGTTGTTCGGTCATGTCAAAGGGGCGTTCACGGGGGCTCACAAGGATCATATGGGGCGGTTCGAACAGGCGGATACAGGCACCATTTTTCTGGATGAGATCGGAGAGCTGACCCCGTATATGCAGGTGAAGCTGCTGCGGGTGCTCCAGGAACGGGAGATCGAACGGGTGGGCGACACCAAAAAGCGCAAAATCGATATCCGGATCATTGCCGCCACCAATAAAGATCTGACGGATCTTACCCGGCAAGGGGTTTTCAGGGAAGATCTGTTTTACCGGCTCAAGGTATTCACCATCCAGATTCCGCCCCTCAGGGATCGTAAAGCAGACATGGTGCTGCTGACGGACTATTTTGTCCGGAAAATCGGCAAGCGGGAGAAAAAACAGATCAAAGGGGTGTCACCCGGGGCCATGAAACTGTTGATGGCCCACACATGGCCCGGCAATGTCCGGGAACTGGAAAATGCCATTGAACATGCCTTTGTGGTCTGCGGAAATGCGTATATTTCAGAAACGGATCTGCCGGCTGAAATCCAGAATACCCGTGCCGGCCAAACGCAGACTTGTTTGCCGGACCCATCCCATGAACGGGCCTCCCGGCACCTGACCCGGGAGGCCCTGGTGGATCTGCTGAATCAATGCCACTGGAACAAAGCCGAGGTGGCCCGCCGCATCGGCAAAAGCCGGACCCTGGTGTGGAAACTCATGAAAAAATGGGAGATTCCGCTTCAGCAACCCCACAATGAACCCGGTTGACCCGGGAAGCCAGCATTGCTTTCAGATAATGGCCGGTATGGCTTTCATCCGCAAGGGCCACCTGTTCCGGCGGCCCTTGTGCCACAATAATGCCCCCGTCGGCCCCGCCTTCAGGTCCTAAATCCATGACCCAGTCCGCCGTCTTGATCACATCCAGGTTGTGCTCAATGATGATCACAGTGTTGCCGGCGGAGACCAGGCGCTGCAATACGTCCAGCAGCAGTTTCACATCCCTGAAATGCAGGCCCGTGGTGGGTTCGTCCAGGATATACAACGTGTCTCCCGTATTTCGCCGGGCCAGTTCCCGGGCCAGTTTGATGCGCTGGGCTTCCCCGCCGGACAGCGTGGTGGCGGCCTGTCCCAGCTTGATATAGGACAGCCCTACATCCATGAGGGTGTCCAGGATCTGGGTGATTTTCGGGTGGGCGTCGAACAGTTCCCGGGCCTGGTGCACGGAAAGATCCAAAACATCGGCAATGGAATGGTTTTTGTACGTGATTTCCAGGGTGGATTTATTGAACCGCCGGCCGTGGCAAACCTCGCAGGGCACAAACACATCCGCCAGAAAATGCATCTCCACCTTGATGTATCCGTCCCCCTGGCAGGCTTCGCACCGCCCGCCCTTGACATTAAAGGAATACCGCCCTTTTTTGTATCCCCGGGCTTTGGATTCCGGCAACTGGGCAAACAGATCCCTGATGGGATCAAACACCTTGGTGTAGGTGGCCGGGTTGCTTCTCGGGGTCCGGCCGATGGGATTCTGGTCGATGTTGATCACCTTGTCCACATGGGCCAGTCCCTGGATGGTCTCATGCCGGCCCACGCTCATCTGGGAGCTGTGCAGTTTCACGGCCAGGGCCGGGTAAAGAATCTGGTTGACCAGGGTGGATTTCCCGGCCCCGGACACCCCGGTCACGGCAATGAGCAGGCCCAATGGAAACCGGGCCGTCACATCCTTGAGATTGTTTTCACCGGCCTTGACAATGGTCAGCCATTTTCCGGCATCCGGAGACCGGCGGAGATCCGGCACGGCAATGGATTCTTTGCCGGACAGAAATTGACCCGTGATGGAAGCCGGGTTGGCCCGGATCTCAGCCGGGGTGCCCTGGGCCACGATCCGGCCCCCCAGATGCCCGGCACCCGGACCGATATCCACGATCCAGTCGCAGTCTTCCATGGTTTCCTGGTCATGCTCCACCACGATCAGGGTGTTGCCGATATCCCGCAGATGCTGAAGGGTTTTCAACAGTTTGATATTGTCCCGCTGGTGCAGGCCGATGCTGGGTTCATCCAGGATATACAGTACGCCGGTGAGTTCCGACCCCACCTGGGATGCCAGACGGATCCGCTGGGATTCCCCGCCGGACAGGGTGGGGCCGCTGCGGTCCAACGACAGGTAGTCCAGACCCACATTCCTCAGAAACCCCAGCCGGTCTCCGATCTCCTTGAGCAGCTCCGCCGCAATGAGCTGCCGGCTGCCGGACAGGTTCAGAGAAGACATGAATTCATGGGCGTCTTTGACCGTCATTTCCGTGACATCAATGATGGATTTTCCCTGGATTTTCACATGAAGCACCTCGTCTCTCAGGCGTTTGCCATGACAGGCCGGGCAGGTGGCCGCCGTCATGAACTTGGTGTAGTATTTTTTCTGGTTTTCAGACTGGGTGTTCTTGTACCGCCGCATCAGGGTGTTGAGCAGGCCTTCGTGGGTTCTTGTGAAAGCCGCCTGAATCCTGTCCGACTGCCAGTTCACCTTCATTTTCCGGGTGGCGGAGCCATGGAGCAGCAGATCTCTCTGGGATTTGGGCAGGTCTTTCCAGGGCCGGTCAAAATCAATGCCCCACTGCTCTTCCATGGCTGTGAGCTGGCCCATGCCCCAGGAATTGTCATTGGGATACCGGGGGTTTTTAATAAAATAATTTTTCCAGGGGATCACGGCCCCTTCCCGGATACTCAGATGCCTGTCCGGCACCACCTTGTCCGGATCCATGGACAGCAGGGTTCCGATACCGTTGCACTCCGGGCACATGCCCTGGGGTGCGTTAAAGGAAAAAATCTGGGGAATGAGTTCAGGATAGGCAATGCCGCAGCAGGACCGGGCTTCGCTCATCTTGATATCTTTTTTGCCCAGGATATGCACGATGATCTGGCCGTTTCCCAGTTTCAGGGCCGTTTCCACGGAATCGGTGAGTCGTTCCTCAAACACGGCATCCGCCTTGATCATCAGCCGGTCCACCACCACCTCGATAGAATGTTTCTTGTTTTTGGCCAGGGTCTGGACATTTTCCAGATCCTGGACCACCCCGTCCACCCGGACCCGGGCATACCCCTGTTTTTTCAACGCAACCAGGGGTTCCCTGTGTTCTCCTTTCCGATTTTCCACCACGGGAGCCAGAATCAGAATTTTGGACTTGGCCGGCAGCGCCATGATCTGGGACACCATGCCCTGGGCGTGGCCCTGTCCCACCTCATTGCCGCAGCAAATGCAGTACTGGGTCCCCACCCGGGCAAACAATACCCGCAGATAATCATAGATCTCCGTGATGGTACCCACGGTGGACCGGGGATTTTTGCTGGCGGCCTTCTGCTCGATGGCAATGGTGGGGGACAGCCCCCGGATGGTGTCGTACTTGGGTTTTTCCATCTGGCCGATGAACTGCCTGGCATAGGCCGACAGCGATTCCACGTACCGGCGCTGGCCTTCGGCAAAAATCGTGTCAAAGGCCAGGCTGGATTTCCCGGACCCGGACACCCCCGTGAACACCACCAGCTGTTTTTTGGGGATCTCCACATCAATGTTTTTAAGGTTATGTTCCCGGGCCCCTTTGACAATGATCCGGTCCAGTTCCATGGCGGCCGCCGGGCCGGACACGGCCGTTTTGAATGCTGAATGCTGCTGTTTTCCCATCTATGTATCATCCTCACAGGATATGTGTCTGGTTGTGTCATACAATCAATCGCCTCTCCTCAGTTCCTTGTTTTTTGAGGAAAACAGAAGAGTAAGCCACTGTTGCAAAATCATAAGCACGCCCGCTCAAAAGTAAAGACAGCCCCGGAACCGGACAATTCCAATTGTAACTTTGAAACAGGAATGATATGTGAAAACGATCAGATATGAATTTAACGGGAAAGAATAACAATGAACAGAATTCAGGCCGTCCGGGAGCTGCCCCGTGGGGGCCTGCTCATATTCACCCGTCAGGAACCCGTCCAGTTCGGCATCCCGCCGGAAACCATCAAAGACACCATGGCAACCGGGGTGCCGAAAATATTTGTCGTTCCCGGGGCCATGTTTTCCCTGGAAAAAGGCATCAGCCTGGCGGAACTGGAATTTCCCGTATATTATCATTTCTTTTTTTTGAAACAAAAGGTCCAGGTGGTCTGCACCCGGACCCAGAAACAGCGGATCCAGGTCATTCTGTCCGAAGCGCTTTTCGGTCCCCGGAACCTGACCTCTCTTGGGGCGGAGTTTCCCAAAGGGGTTTCCACACCGGGATTTCCGGATCTCAAAGCGGAAATGGACCATTTCCGGACCCTGCCGGTGAACGAGCGAAGGAAAAAATTCACCCTGTCCGATGTGATCCAGTTTCATGTGTTCGACCGGAACGGTACCGTCCGGATTCAGGACCTGACCATTCAATTGGATGACCGCGGCACCTGCACGATCCGTGAAAAGGAAACCCTGGTAGCCGCCATCCCCGTCACCCGGCCCCTGATCCCGGACAATCCCGTGGATTTCAGTGTCCAACAGGTGTTTTCCCCGCCTCTGTTCGGGATCACCACCCTGGGGTCGGGTCACGGATTTGACCCGGATGCCATGACTTCCGGCATGATCATCTGGATCAACCAGCGGGGCATCATGGTGGATCCGCCGGTCAACTCGGCCGTGGACCTGATCCGCTTAGGGGTCAATCCCAAAATTCTGGATGCCATCATCCTGACCCACTGCCATGCCGATCATGACAGCGGGACCCTCCAGAAAATCATGCTGGAAGGAAAAATCACCCTGTACACCACCCCCACGGTTTTCAACAGTTTCATCCGGAAATCTGCGGCCCTGATCCATATCGACCGATCCCGGCTCCAGAAAGCGTTCTCGTTTGTCCCCATCCACACTGGCGAACCCATCAACATCCATGGGGCCATGTTTGAATTCAACTATTCCTTTCACTCCATTCCCACGATCTTCTTTCAGGTGTCCCATGCCGGGAAAACCTTTATCTACAGCTCGGACACCCGCAATGACCCGGACCATATCTGCATCATGCATGAAAAAGGCATCATGAGCAAAAGCCGGCGGGATTTTCTGCTCCGGTTCCCCTGGGACAGGGATGTGATTTTTCACGAAGCCGGGGTGCCGCCCATTCACACCCCCATGAAGGTGCTCACGGCGTTGCCGGCATCCGTACGCGAAAAAATTTATCTGGTGCATGTGGCAAGGGATCAGGTGCCGGAAACTTCGGGATTGAAAATCGCGCCCACCGGGCTTTCCAGCACGGTGACCCTGTGTCCGTCCGCCGGACCGTTCCAGGCGGCAATGGACATTTTAGGCGCGTTTCTGGACCTGGATCTGTTCCGGTCCCTGCCCCCGGAAAAAACCCTGGAATTTCTGTCCATTGCTGACCCTCAGACCTTATCTTCCGGCGAAGTGCTGTTCAGAAAGGGAGACCCCGGGGACCGATTTTTTCTGATCATCAGCGGCCAGGTGGATATCATGGAAGACGGGACCCCGTTGACCACACTGAGCCGGAGTGATTTTTTCGGCGAAAAATGTCTGTTTTCAGACCAGCCCCGGACCGCGGATGCCGTGGCCGCAAGCCGGGTGAATCTGGTCGGCGTCGACCGGCAGGACATGCAGACTTTTATCCGGCAGACCGGACTCGAAAAGACGCTGCGCCATTTGTCCATTTTTCAGGGCAAAGCCATGCGCAATATTCTGGACGGCCATCCCGTGTTCCATGATCTGACCCCCTCCCAGAAACGTCAGCTGTTCCAGATGGTGGAGCCGGTCACCCTCCCCAAACACGGGAACACGGTCCTGATCCGGGAAAAGGAAAAGCCGGATGCGTGTTATTACATCCACGGCGGTCTTGTAAAAGTGATGCGGACGGGCCGGGAAGTGTCGGAACTCGCCCATGGCCGACTGTTCGGCATCCAACCGGTTTTAAACCATGCCGCTGAATCTGATTACACCTTTTCAGCCCGGCCGGATGCGGTGCTTTTCCGGTTTGCTTCCCCGGCCATCAAGGCGTTTGCCGAAAACAACCCGGGTGTGTTTCTGAAACTGTGCAGCGAAGCGTTTTAGCCCCACCCCGGCAACTCGGCCCTTGCCTTGCCGGCATTAATGCGTTATTTTTCAATTATTATTGAATGATACAAATATATGGAGTTATCATGACCCTTGATCAATACCGGTTTGAGACCGGCATGTACCGGCCTCCCAGTGAAGGGGGCAGCGCCTCTTTGCTGGTGCGGTTCACCCGGAACTGCCCGTGGAATCACTGTGCCTTTTGCAGCATGTACAAGACTGAAAAATTTTCTTTGAGAACAGTCGAGGAGATTAAGGCGGACATCGATGCCATGGCTGCTTTGACCGAAAAAATGAAAACTCTGTCCGAAGCAGCCGGCGGGCCGTCCGGTGCTGTCACCCGGGACGGGGTCCTGGCTTTGCTGAACAAAGAACCGGCCCTGGAACAGCACCCGGGTCTGGCCATGCTGGTGCACTGGCTCATGGCCGGGGCAAAGACCGCGTTTATTCAGGATGCCAACAGCCTGATCATGAAAACCCCGGACCTGGTGGCGGCCCTGACCTATTTGAAAACCACGTTTCCCCACATCCGGCGCATCACCACCTATGCCCGGGCCAGAACCGCGGCCCAGAAACCGGCACAGGATCTGGAAGCCATCCGCAGGGCCGGCCTGGACCGGCTTCACCTGGGTCTGGAAACCGGGGATGATGAACTGCTGAAGTTCATTAAAAAAGGGGTGACATCAGACGGACAGATCAAGGGCGGCCAAAAAGCCGTGGCCGCGGGATTCCAGGTATCTGAATACTGGATGCCCGGCCTGGGGGGAAAAGAAAAAACCCTGGATCATGCCCGGAACACGGCCCGGGTACTCAATGCCATCAATCCCCATTATATCCGGTCCCGGCCCTTTCGGGCCATTCCCGGGACCCCGCTTCACCAGATGGTCAAAGACGGGAAAGTCACACTCCTGTCCGCCAATGAACAGCTGGCAGAACTCCAGGTAATGATCCGGGATCTGGAAGTGACCGGCAAGGTGTGCTTTGATCATGCCATGAACCACTGGCAGCGGCCCGGCGGGGGCCTGCTGCTGTCCCATGATTACGAGGGATACCAGTTTCCCGAAGAAAAACCCAGATTGCTGGCCCTGATCGAACAGGGGCTGGCATATGACCAGCCCGCCCCCAGCCTGGGTCACTTTTAAAGGAATGAATGATGCAAAAACACACCCGTTACCGCCTGGCCTATTCCAGTTGCCCCAATGACACGTTTATCTTCAAGGCCATTGCCGGACGGTTGATCGACCTGAAAGAATGGGATTTTCATATCTGCATGGAGGATGTGGAAGCATTGAACCAGGCGGCCGTGCAGCGGATCCATGACATCACCAAACTGTCGTTCGCCGCGCTTGGAAACCTGCTGGATCGGTATGCTCTTTTGCGAAGCGGCGCGGCCCTGGGCAGGGGGTGCGGTCCCCTGGTGGTATCCCGGCCCGGCCGCTCCCTGGCGGATGTTTCCGGCAAAAAACCGACCGTGGCAATTCCGGGCATGGGAACCACGGCATATCATCTGTTCCGGTTTTTCATGGCAGACCGGTTTCCGGGCGTTGATGTCACCGTTCAACCCATGTCCTTTGAGAAAATCATGCCCGCAGTCGTGGACGACACGGCTGATTTCGGCCTGATCATTCACGAAGGCCGGTTTGTGTACCCGTCTTTGGGACTGGAACAAATCGCGGATCTGGGACAGTGGTGGGAAGACAAGACGGAACTGCCCATCCCTTTGGGGTGTATGGCCGTGCGCCGGGACATGGACCCGGAAACCGCCTGTCGCATCCAGGCCCTGATCCGCAAAAGCATTGACCATGCCTTTGCCCACCCGGACTTAGGCGCGGAATATATCCGCCGGCATGCCCAGGAAATGGATGACACCGTGATCCGACAGCACATTGACCTGTATGTCAATGATTATTCAAAAGACCTGGGAGAGACCGGAGAGCAGGCCGTGACCGCATTTTTTTCCTATGCCCGGAAAACCGGGATGATCCCGGATACGGATCTTCCCCTGTTTGCCTGCTGACAGGCGGACCCTTTTATTCATGCCCCGATCGATTTCCATACCGGACCGCTTCTGCCGCAAGGTGGCACAGACCCTTGTGGCCCATGATATGGTACAGCCGGGCGATGCCGTACTTGTGGCCGTTTCCGGGGGGCCGGATTCCATGGCCCTGGTCCGGGTACTGACCCATGTGGCCCCTGAATTTGAACTCCGGATCGGCCTGGCCCATCTCAACCATGGGCTGCGGGGTCCGGACGCTGACCATGACCAGGCGTTTGTTCAGCAGTTTGCCGACGGTCACGGCCTGCCCTGTGTCAGTGAAATCCGGGATGTGAAACGCCTGGCCCGTGAGACAGGGAATTCCCTGGAGGAAGCCGGACGAAACGCGCGATATGATTTTTTTTCCCGCACTGCCGCAGATCACGGGTATACCCGCATCGCCACGGGCCATACCCGGGACGACAATGCAGAACAGGTGCTCATGGCCCTGGTGCGGGGCAGCGGCTCAAAAGGTCTGTCAGGCATTCCGGCAAAAAGAGGCCCCATGATCATCCGCCCGCTCATCGACCGGTCCCGGCAGGAGATCATCGATTTTCTGGCGGCCCTGAACCAGGCATATATCACGGATGATTCCAATCAGGACCCGGTTTTTTTAAGAAACCGGATCCGGAGCCACCTGATTCCTTTGCTGGAAAAACACTACAATCCCAACATCAGACAGGGACTTCACCGGCTCAGCCGGATTCTGGGGGAAGAAACCTGTTTTCTGGAGGACCATACCTGCCGCGCCTTTGACCGCTGTGTAGAAAAAAAGGGCCCGGATGCGGTTTTTCTGTCCATACCGGGTCTGGTTGCGCTTCATCCGGCCCTGATCCCCCGGGTGATCCGGCATGGGATTCTTCATGTCAAAACCAACCTGCGGCGGATCACCCATGATCATATGACGGCCATACAGGACCTGGCAGCCGATTCAGCACCGGGCAAACACCTGGATCTGCCGGACCGGATCCGGGTGTATAAAACCCGGGGCCGGCTCTGTATCAGAAAAGAAACCCTGCCTTTGCGGCAGCTGGGCCGGATGCACAAACAATCCACACGCATCCCCCCCAAAGCATAACGGCTGCAAAACCCGAAACTTTTTCTTGTATATTCGCAAATTATGTTTATATATACTAAAGTTTTAATGTTTTTAATTTATTGTTTTAAAGATGACTAAAGAGAGGGTGAACATTGAATCAATTTTACAAAAATATTTCCCTGTGGCTGGTGGTCGTCCTGATGATGGTGATGCTCTACAACATCTTCAACCAGCAGCAGACCGCACAGACGGATATCGGGTATTCGGAATTTTTGTCCATGGTGGAAAAGGACCGGGTCCAGAGTGTGGTAATTCAGGGCCAGGAACTGTATTTTACGGATGCCAGCGGTGCCCGGTTTAAAAGCTTCGCCCCCAACGACGCGGAACTGATCCCGCTGCTGCGGTCCAACGGGGTGGACATCAAGGCCAAACCCCCGGCGGAATCCTCCTGGCTCATGTCCATTGTGGTGTCCTGGCTGCCCATGATCGTGCTCATCGGGGTGTGGATCTTTTTCATGCGCCAGATGCAGGGCGGGGCCGGGGGCGGCAAAGCCATGTCCTTCGGCAAAAGCCGGGCCCGGCTCATGGATGACAAAAAGGAAAAAGTCACGTTTGAAAATGTGCAGGGTATCAACGAGGCCAAGGAAGAACTCACGGAGGTGGTGGATTTTCTGAAAAATCCGGACAAATACACCCGGCTGGGGGGACGGATTCCCAAAGGAGTGCTGCTGGTGGGCAACCCCGGAACCGGGAAAACCCTTTTGTCCCGGGCCGTGGCCGGTGAAGCCGGGGTGCCGTTTTACACCATCTCCGGTTCCGATTTTGTGGAAATGTTTGTGGGGGTCGGCGCCTCCCGGGTGAGAGACCTGTTTGCCCAGGGCAAGAAAAACGCGCCGTGTATCATATTCATCGATGAGATCGACGCCGTGGGCCGCCAGAGAGGGGCCGGTATGGGCGGCGGCCATGATGAGCGGGAACAGACCCTGAACCAGCTGCTGGTGGAAATGGACGGATTCGAGTCCAATGAAGGGGTCATTCTCATGGCGGCCACCAACCGGGCCGATGTCCTGGATCCGGCCCTGCTGCGGCCGGGACGGTTCGACCGCCAGGTGGTGGTGGACATGCCGGACATCAAAGGCCGGGAAGGCATCCTGCGGGTGCACATGAAAAAAACGCCCCTGGACCGGGATGTGGATCCCGTGATCCTGGCCAGAGGGACACCGGGATTTTCCGGGGCCGATCTGGAAAACCTGGTCAACGAGGCGGCCCTGCTGGCAGCCAAACGGGACCATGACAAACTGGCCATGAAAGACTTTGAAGACGCCAAAGACAAGGTATACATGGGACTGGAACGAAAATCCAAGGTGATCAAGGAAGAAGAAAAGAAAACCACGGCCTACCATGAAGGCGGGCATGCCCTGGTGGCCCGGTTTCTTCCCAACACCGACGCTGTCAACAAAATCACCATCATCCCCCGGGGACGGGCCGCCGGTGTCACCTGGTTTCTGCCCGAAGAAGGGGATTTCAAATACAAGGACCAGCTGGAAAACGAACTGTCCATCGCTTTCGGCGGCCGGGTGGCGGAAGCACTCATCTTCAACCGCATCAGCACCGGAGCCGCCAATGACATCAAACAGGCCACCAAGCTGGCCAACCGGATGATCCGGAATTTCGGCATGAGCGACAAACTGGCACCGCTGTCCTATGAAGACCATGACGACAATATCTTCATCGGACGGGAAATGACCCAGGCCAAAGGATATTCCGAGGCCACGGCCCAGCAGATCGATGCGGAAGTGGCACAGCTGGTGGACCAGGCCTACCAGAAAGCCCAGAAGATTCTGGAAGAAAACATTGATATTCTCCACCGGCTGACCGACCTGCTCATTGAAAAAGAAACCGTGCTGGGCGCGGAGCTGGACGATTTGATTGCGGAAATGCGGCCGGAGTATGATTTTCACGGCCGGCGAAACGTACGCACCACCCCTAGGCAGGATCCGGTTGACAACAACCGGACCCAGGCCCGGACTTCTGAATCAAACGACCCTGAACCGGATAACTCTGAACCGGACGACACGAATGACAACCGGTCTGAGGACGACTCAGACAGCGATGCCCAGGCATCCGGAGACAATCCATCGGACAAGGAATAGTATATGACGGGTTTTCAACTCACGTGTGGAAAATTTCACCTGGACCTGGGATCCCGGTCCTGTATCATGGGGATATTGAACGTGACCCCGGATTCCTTTTCAGACGGCGGCCGGTTCAATAAATATGACGCAGCCGTGGCCCGGGGTATGCGCCTGGCAGAACAAGGCGCCCATATCCTGGATATCGGCGGAGAATCCACCCGGCCGTTTTCCAAACCCGTTTCCGTGCAGGAAGAAATAGACCGGGTGGTGCCCGTCATCGAGACCCTGTCTAAAAAAATCAGTATCCCCATTTCCATCGACACGGTGAAAGCCCCCGTGGCCAGAGCGGCCCTGGATGCCGGGGCCGCCATTATCAACGATATTTCCGCCTTTGAAATGGATCCGGACATGGCGGACGTGGCAGCCCGATATCAGGTACCTGTGGTACTCATGCATATGAAAGGGACTCCGGAAACCATGCAGGCCGACCCGGTTTACGATGATCTGATGCAGGAGATCAGCGATTATCTGGCGACCCGGGCACAATATGCCATGTCCCGGGGCATTGAAAAAACAAATATCATTCTGGATCCGGGCATTGGATTCGGGAAAACCGTGCACCACAACCTGGTGCTCATCCAGTGCCTGAAAACCATTGTGGCCTTAGGATTTCCCGTGCTCATGGGACCGTCCCGGAAATCGTTCATCCGCAACCTGTTACATCTGAACCGTGCCGGGAATGACCCGGATTCAGCCGAACAGATCGAAACCGGCACCCTGGCAGCTGTCGGGGCCTGTCTGGCACATGGTGCGCATATCCTACGCGTTCATGATGTTCACCGGGCCGTCGCGTTCACCCGGATCTTTGATGCCGTCCGGAATGCCTGACCTGCGGAACCATAAAAAATGTTTCCCCTTTTTGTTGATCCTGCTGCTTTGTTTGTGGGGCTGTACCCCGGAACCACTTGAAACCCACCTGCTTCTGCCCGTGGAATTTGCCAATGTGCCCAAAGGGATGCTTGTCACCCAGTTTCGCACCGACAAAATTGAAATCCGCATCAAAGCGGATCCCCGGTTAATCGAAAGAATCAATGACAAACCCATCCATTATCCAGCGGATCTGTACACGGATCTGGACATCGATCCGGCCGGGGCCACGGAATCCATCGGGCCGGGATATTACATGCTGCCCGTGGACAAACGGCGGATTCCCATGGACCCGGCCATCACCATTCTGGAGATTTCCCCTTCCTATCTGGGGGTGCGCCTGGAAAAAGAGATTACCCGGGAATTCAAAATCGAAGTGCCCTGCTCCGGCGACCCGCTCGAGGGATTCATTGCTTTAGCCCCTGCGCCGGATCCTTCTTCAGTGACACTGTCCGGGGCGGAATCCGTGATCAACGACATTCAGGTGTTGAAAACCCGGCCCGTTGACTTGACCCAGGCAAAAGAATCATTCAAAAAAGAGGTGCCCCTGGACCTTGAAGCGTCCCGGCACATTACCAGTGATCTCCCGATTATTGTGGTATCGGTGCAGATCCAGGAAAAACAGGTGGAAAAATCCATTGAACACCTGCCCATCCAGATCCGGAACTGTACTTATTCCGCCCGGGTCGAACCGGATGTCATGACCATCGCGGTCAAAGGCCCTTACAGTACCATCCACACCAAGGAAACCCTGGATCAAATTTTCGCTTTCCTGGATCTGGACGGGATGGAACCCGGCGTCTATGCCCGGCATACATATATCAACATCCCCGTGGGCCTGACCATGACCCGGTCAGACCCGCGGGTATTTACCGTGACGATTGAAAAATAAAGGAGATCCCATGCTGCTGGTGATCGATGTGGGCAATACCAATACCGTGATCGGTGTCTATGATGACAAGGATCAGCTTAAGGAAAACTGGCGGATCCGGACCGTCCGGGACAATACGGCCGATGAATTCAATATTCTGGCCCGGGCCCTGTTTGCCGACAGAGGCCTGCCTTTGACCGCCCTCAGCCGGGTGGTCATCTCTTCCGTGGTGCCGTCGTCCGTGGGGATTCTGGACGGATTCTGCCGGCGCTACCTGGGCCTGACCCCTTTGTGGATCCAGCCGTCCTGCGTGAAACAACGGATGCCCATCCTGTACAGCAACCCCAATGAGGTGGGGGCGGACCGCATCGTCAATGCCGTGGCTGCTTATGACAAGTACAAAACCGGACTGATCATCATCGATTTCGGCACTGCCACCACGTTTGACGTCATCACTCCGGCCGGGGAATACCTGGGCGGTGCTATCTGTCCCGGGGTGATGATCGCTTCGGAAGCCCTGTTCCGGAAAGCGTCCCGCCTGCCCCGCGTGGAAATTTTTTCCGCACCTGAAAAAGTGATCGGCACGGATACCATCGGGAGTATGCAGTCCGGCATCATTCACGGCAACGCGGCCATGGTGGACGGAATGGTGGAACGGATGAGAAAAGAACTGCCGCACCCTTTGAAAGTGATTGCCACGGGCGGTCTGGCACCGCTGATTGCCGATCTGTCCACCACCATTGAAACCGTGGATCAATCCCTGACCCTGGAAGGCCTGCGGATCATTGCCGGTGAATTCAACGAAAAAACCTGACCCGCGCGCCAGGGCCTGATCCATGACGATTATTGGACCAATACCGGATTCCTGAGCCGGGAGGTGACATGCACGGGTGTTCTGATCAGCCCCTGGTCCAGCATGATGGCTTCGGTCTGGGCCCAGGCAGCCGTCTGTATCCGGCCCACGGGAATATCCGGGTCCGGTTTGACCAGGGTCCGGGTGACATCCAGCTGGGCCGCCTGCACCTGTCCCTGGGTGCCGGTGTCGTATTTTTTCACGGCGGCCAGTACCGAGGCCTGGTTGGCCGGATCCATGGCCGCTTCCCAGGCGGCAAGCAAAGCGGACAGAAACCGTGCCACCAGATCCGGATAATCGGCCGCCATTGCCCCGGAGGTCACAATGGAGTTGGCCACAAAGTCCACGCCGAAATCCGCCGGGTTGAGAAACCGGACGGTTTCGCCTTCTTTTGCCAGCCGGTCCGCCAGGATTACGCCCTGGGAATTGCGGTACACCGGCCACAGATCCACCTGGTTTTTCAGAAACGGGGTAAAATCAAACCGAACCCCCGTGACTTTTACATCCCTCAGTGTCAGATCCGCCGTTGCCAGAAGGGTTTGCATGATGGTTTCATCATTGCCCCCAAAGGTGACCCCTAAGTGGTACTGCTTCAAATCCGCCGGGTGCGTGATCTGTACCTGGGGGTACCGATAGATCCACTGCATGGGGTTGATCTGAAACACCTGGGCCAGAACCACCACATCCGCGCCTTTTTCCAGGGCCCGGATCACCTGATCTGCGGATGCCACTCCAAAATGGGCATATCCAAGCTCCAGCTCCTTGATGGCATCTTTTTCCGGGCTGCCCTCTCTGACCTGTACATCCAGGCCGGCATCCGCGAAAAACCCGTTTTCCATGGCAAACACGTCACCTGCCACACTGGTGTTAAACAGCCATTTGAGCCGGTAGTTGAAACGCGTCTGTTCCGCCTGTGCCGTGGGTATCCACAGGGCGCAGGCAGCCACGGCCATCCATACAGCCATCCCGATGACCATCCGTTGTATGTGTGTCATAACAAAGCTCCTTTGTTTTCCGATCCCCATTTTGCCTTGACGGCTTCGCCCAGGGATTCAAGCAGACCCTGGTACACGGAAATCACGATTCCGATCATGAACAGGGCCGTGAGAATGGCGGCCAGATCACTCTGGTACAATGCAATGCGGATGCTGTACCCGATGCCGGCATTGGCGGCGATGAATTCCGCCACAATGGTACCGGCCATGGCCAGGGTGGCGCTGCCGGCAATCACGGTGGTCAGTTTGCTCAAATTTTCAAACGCCCGGATCTTGACTTCCAGGTGCCAGCGCATGCGCCCGGTGGCGATGTAAAAATGCTCAATATCCGTCACAGGTGCGGCCATCACCCCCAGCACGGACAGCAGCAGCGGGAAATAACAGATCATGGCCGCGATGAGTAGCCGGGATAAAAATCCGTCCCCCAGCAGAATAAAAATAATGGGGGCCAGGGCCACGATGGGATAGGCCTGGATATTGTAGGCGGTCACCCGGATCATGGAACCGGCCCAGGAAGAACGCCGGCCCAGAATGCCGACGAAAAACGCCAGAAAAATGGAAATCCCCTGGCCCAGGATGGCCACGGACAGGGTATCCAGCACGTCTTTGAAAAAGCCGCCCGCCACCTGACCCGCCGTATCCAGAATCAGCGGGATTCCCGGGATCACATAATCCGATAAGGACAATCCGGTTTTCACGGCCAGCAACAGTCCCAAAAAGATCCCATACACAATCATGAACTGGTAAATCCGTCTAAAAAGCATTCATGATCTCCAGCATAACCCGGTCCAGAGCGGATTTATCCACTTTACCCCCGGATGTTTCGTTCAGGCCTGAAATCAGGCGGCTGGACATGTTCCGGGACGGCTCGGCCAGCACCAGGATCTCTTTGCAGAACCGGGCCACTTCCATAAGGTTGTGGGAAATATACAGAAACATCTTGTGGGCAAACCGCTCCTTGATGGCCGGCAGAATGGTCTGTCGCAGTTTTTCATCCACATTGGCCAGGCTTTCATCCAGAATCATCAGGTCAAAATCCTGGAGCAGATACCGGATCAGGTTCATGCGGTTCTGCTGCCCCATGGACAACTGGGAAAACCGGGCGTCCAGCACCGGTTCCAGGCAGAAGAGCGCGATGAGTTCTTTTTTGAGGCCCTGCCGGTCCGGCGGGCAGACCTGATCCAGGTGACGGCCGACAGCCGCCCATCCCGGCAGCCGTTCCAGATTATAGGTATACAAAATGGTGTCAATGCCCGGGGTCTTCACGGGCTGATCCAAAAGATCCGCATGCCGGGTCAGCAGCCGGGCAAACGAGGTCTTTCCCACCCCGGACGGCCCGAACACCGCATAAAACCCGGGGCCTGTCATGGAAAAACTCAAGTTGTCAATCACCTGGATTTCCGATCCCGGATAGGTAAAATTCAATCCATTGCATTCCAGACGCATTAATATTCTTTCAAAAAATATTCAAATATTGTTTTACCCTTACCCACATCGTTGCGGGGTCAAAAACCAGCCATATTTTCACCCCGGGTTTCATTATCTCACCTTCTGATGATCGACCTTAGTACGTAATCAGTCATAAAGTCAATATACCTGACATCTGAATCAGCCTGCCTGATACAACGCTGAAAGTCTCTTTTTTCTTGACAACCCGGAGAAGCATGGAATAGGTAGTGTTTTTCAGTTTATCAATTTCAACATTTAAGAGGAAAAAGATATTGTCTGACCCGAAGAACTATAAACCAATAAACCGGCGTTTTTATTCTTTTTTCATCCTTTGCCTGGTTTTTCTTTTGTTTGCATCAACCAGTCTTGCAGGCATGGACCCATTGCCGACCCGGTTCGACCTCCGTGATATTGACAAAAAAGCCTACATCGGGCCCGTTAAAAACCAAAATCCTTTTGGCACCTGTTACTCCTTTGGCGCCAATGCGGCTGCAGAAAGCACATACAACCGGGCCATGGGACTGTACAATGACCAGGCGGTCTCTTTTTCAGAATCATTTATTATCTGGAGCCTGGGACAAAAATATGATGGATTCCCGGGGGGCAATTACGGGGCAGGAGCTGATTATGCATATGATGAACTCCAGGGACTGGTGGATTATGGCGTGGTTCCTGCCCATGTGTTTCCCTACACACCCGAATTGATGAACCTGTACAATGATGACGAAAATCTGACACTCAATTATCACTGGGATGTCCCCAGAGTCCAGTTCTCAGGCTGGCACCGACTGCCGGCCAATGATATTGAGACCTTTAAACGGGCGATTATGACTTTCGGTGCATTGGATGTTGCCGTTCTTGCACAGGAGGACTTCAGCTTTTATGAAGGGGGGATATTCTCCGATGACCTGACAGAAGCAAGTTTTCCTCTGGAATTCTATTCACCCACCAATCATGCGGTTTCACTGGTTGGCTGGGATGATGATGAACAGGTCTGGATTTTACGCAATTCCTGGGGACCCGGCTGGGGGGAAGACGGCTACATGCGCATCAGTTACCATTCAGCCAGGGTCGCACTTGAAGGAACCTATCTGCGGTATGGGGACTGGGAAGGCGTTGACCATGATATCATCAACACAACAGGCATTACCGCCGATTTGCAGTATTCCGGAGTGCAGCCGGTGGCCCGGGGACTGTATGAATGGGGTGGCAATCACGCATCCATGGTCAATGAATCAACCATTGATGCGACCATCAGCGTAGATGAAGGCAACCCTTATGTCCACGGCATGTTTTTATGGGCCGGCCGTGACAGCCTGATTGAAAACCACGGATCCATCACTGCGGCATCCCGTTCGGAAAATGACCAGTCAACGGCGTACGGCATTGTTCTGCAGGGTCATAAAGTTCTCAACACCGGCAGTATTCAGGTCGAAGCGGAAGCGATGGAGAACGATCGGGCCACGGCATACGGGATCCGGATGTTTGGTTTTGATGATACGGCGGTGCTGACCAATGAAGGCAACGTGGTTTCCGAAGCCCCCACACCCAATGGCTGGGCATATGGGTTGTTCGGTTCCGGTCTTTCAAAACTGATCAACAACGGACAGGTGACCGCCAAAGGAAATGGCATGGGGGCGGGTGTCATGACCTATGATGACACAACCGTTCAAAATACGGGTGTAATCGAATCACATGCAGAAGATGGATCCTCTTTCGGCGTATTTCAATATGGTGGCCGGCTGACCAACTCCGCTTCCGGTAAAATTGTTGCAACATCCAATCAGGGAGAATCCACGGGAATCGGTGGTGGAATGTTTGACTATTTCATAAATGCAGGAACCATTACCAGCCAGAGTTCCCAGGGATTTGCCCGGGGTATTTTTGTTTCAGACAGTAAGTTCATCATGAACTCCGGCCTGATAGATGTCAATGCTTCTGGAATGGAATCTGAATCATATGGCGTTTTGATTGAGGGCGAGACCCGATTCGAGAACACGGGAACCATTCGCGCCAACGCCACAAACACCGCGTTTGGTGCCGCCATTCAAAACCGGGGAACCCTGATCAATCATCCCGGTGCGACAATTTCCGCCTCAAGTTCCGGTGGCGACGCCTTTGCCATCAGTCTCGACCATGCCATTGCCATCAACAACGGCATGGTTACCGGAGATACGCTGCTGGATAATGACAGCCTGCTGATGGGTAACGGGATTCATACGGGTGATCTTTTGAGCAATTTCAGTCAGGTAACACCGGGTAACTCCATCGGCACCCTGACAGTTACAGGCGACTACCATCAGGGCGCCGGATCGACGCTGGCCATTGAGGTGGACCAGAGCGCGTCGGACATACTTCATGTTTCCGGTACCGCTTTTCTGGACGGCACGCTGCACATTATTCCCATAGGCTATGTATCGGACAGCAGCCACACCTTTTTGAATGCCGCCGGTATTTCCGGCGCATTCACCACGATTTCCTCCCCGGCAGTATTTGATATCGACATCTCTGACAATGCTTTGGGGCTGGGTTTTGACTTGAACCGCAACAGCTATACGTCTCTGGTCTCAAATCCTGCCCATGCGGATATGGCCGATATTCTCGACCACACCCGCCCTTCAGCTTCCAATGATATCGCCGATATCCTGAATCTTCTGGACACCATGGACATGAACGGCCTGGACCGGGCCATGGGAAACATTTATCCTGCCATGCATGGCGCTGCGGGCTATGCCGTCCTGGGCAACATCCAGAGAAACAACCGGCATCTGCAACGGCAGATGGATTTGACAGATGCCTTTCGCTTCACCGATCCAGACCCGGACGCCGATCCGGAATCCGATGACGGGCAGACATGGAGATCCTGGGCAACAGCCACGGGTTCTGAAACCCGCCATCATTCCCACGGGGCAGTCCCGGGATTCAGGGAAAAAACGGGGGGACTGATGGTGGGTGCGGATCACAAACCCACAGACAAAAAAACATTCGGAGGCGCCATCGCTGTATCATACCAGAACCTGGATGGTAAAATGAACATCGGCCAATCAACCATTGAATCATACCAGGGTTTCCTTTACAGTCAATGGACGGAAACCCAAGAAGGACAGGGCGCTTACGTGAATACCGGACTGGGTGCCGGGATTGTCGAAATCGATACCGACCGAACCATTCATTTCCTGAACCGAACCGCAACCAGTGACCATACCGCCCAGACAGGCGCGTTGTTCATGGGAACGGGATATGGTTTCAAATATGCCGACTGGCTGGTTCGTCCCGGCTTTGACATGAATTACGCCTTTATGCATGAAGATTCCTTCACAGAATCAGGGGCTGACAGCATGACTCTGGATGTGGACTCCCGCACGTCCTATTCTCTGCAATCCCATATCGGTTTGAACCTGTCCAGAAAACTCACCTTTGAAACCGGTGAACTGATTCCCGAATTTCGAATCGGGTGGATTCATGAATTCTTTCCTGATCCTAAAAATTTCAACGCCCGTTTTCATGACACCCCGTATTCATTTGAAGCTCCCGGCCGGGACATGCCAAAAAATTCAGGACTCGTTGGCGCTTCGCTCAAGACTCGGTTTTCAAGGGTTCTGTTCGGTGCCTTTGATTATGACTATTATTTCATGGAAGCCAACCAGGGATCTGCACATAAATTCAATATCCAGATTCAGTATCATTTTTAGCCAGGCATAATTATTATGAAAATAAAAACAGTCTCTATCATTTTACTATGCATTCTGTCATTTCCTGTCACCATATGGACTTTTCCTTCAAAAGGTGGATTGCCCCAGTCCCACATGGTCATTTATGACACCATCATACAAAATGAACAACATTTGAAATACCCTCTCAAATTTGTGGATTCTTTTGAGGACGGCACTGGATATTTATCACCCAACGGCATCTATCCGGTACTCAATCTTTTTGGGGACTGGCGTTCGATGGGCCGTCAGTATGGATACCTATTACAGCACCAGCTACGGAAATTTCATGATGAAATTTCTGCGGATGTGATGGCCAGAGGAATCGCATATCAAGATCAAGTTGAATTTGCCACCTTGGTTTCCATGGTTTATGGATCGGAAATCCATCAGCTTATGGATGGTATAGCAGATACTTCGGGGTTGAGCAGACAGGAAGTACTTGTTTTAAATGCCGGCATGATGCTGCTCACAGGTGCGGTTCTGGCAGATGATCCCCCGGCTGCTTGCAGCGGGATTGCCGCATGGGGAGAAAATACTTCTGACGATATGCTGGTGTTTGGCAGAAACTGGGATATCAATCGTGAAGCCATGACCCATTATATGAAATACTTAGGTGTTGTGGTATTCCATCCTTTGAACGGTCTTGCCCTGGCCAATATCCATCCAGTAGGAAACCTGTATCTTGAAACGGGAATGAATGAAACCGGTCTTTTTCTGGAACTGAACAACGGGGAACAGTCAAACAATGGATATGATCCCGGGGCCGAAGATACCGCTTCCGTTCTTCTTAGAGTGCTTGCTTCCAGTCGCACCATCAATGAAGCGTTTATAATGCTGAAAAAAACACCGGCAGATTTGTCTTACATCATTCAGCTTGCCGACCCATACCGGTCTGTATCCATGGAAAGAGCCACATTTGGTTGCCGGCTCAGAGAAGGAAAATACCCTGGACTCCTTGCCACATATAACAGTTTTGTTCCGCCATATCCACAGGAATGGGAAGCCTTGATAAATCCCCCGCCGCCTGTTTCCCAGGACCCAAGACTGGCCAATCTCAGAAATCTGGGGAATTCACCTGAATACAAAGGCCGGTTCAATTTAGACAACCTGAAAAAATTAATGGATATTTCTGTCAAAGATGGAGGTGCCGTTCATGGTGGGACAGTTTATCAGGTCATTGCCATCCCGGAAACAAAAGCCATATGGTTGCGGGGCCTTGATTATTCGGATTGGGAAAAAGTGGCACTTTCTTCTCTTTTTTGAAAATCCTTGAGTCCGTTCGAAGGTTCAGCGGTTTTTTCCGGCAACGCCTGCGCAATCTCCTGCCGGGTGTGTTTGATTGTTTCCAGAAGTGGAGACCGGGTCTGTTCCGCAATGTGGACTGCGGTTTGAATCACCGCCAAAGCCTGAGCAAGGTCACCCTGCAGGACCAGGGCTTCGGCAAGGTTGTTGGCCGCAGCCACATGATCCGGATCCGCTGCCAGCAGGGTCCGGTAAAGGGACTCGGCCCGGGCCGGCCGGTTTAGTTCCAGATGATTGTTGGCCCAAGCGAACAGAACCATGGAATTGTCAGGCCATGCCGCCTGTGCGGCCCGGTATGCTGCTGTGGCGGCAACGGCATTTTCATTCCCGGCGGACTCAAACGCAGCCACCGCCGTCATATAGGCCAAAGGATCCACCGTTTGCGGCAGATCACCGGGACTCAAGGCGATCAGGCCCCATGACCCGGCACGCTGCCAGGTCCGGTTGAAATCCGCCGCCGACATCTCCACCCTTTCTTTGGTGCCGGAACGTAACACCACCCGGTCCGGGGGCAGCACGCCGATCACCACGGCATAGTGGTAGATCGGCCACCGTTCAAATCCTAGGTTCTGCAGTACCAGCACCGGGTGCCCGGATTGAATCTCAGCTGTGAGCCCGGTCAGGCCGGCAGATATCGGATAGGCAATCCGCCCCCATTGCCGGCACGCGGCAGCCAGTTCCATCTGAAGACTTCCCTGTCGCTTTGGCAGATAAACGGCCGGAACCAGATCCTCCGGATGAACCGCAACCCCGGAAGCCCCCAGCAGCATGGCCAGGGCCGCCGGGCCGCACTGGTATTTTTCCTGGGCAAAAAAGGGCGTGGCCGTCAACTCCACGCCCTGGGCAGGCCACACAAGCCGGACATCATTTCTGCCGGCGCATCCGGTCCCGAAAATCAGCACCAGGACAGCCAGAAAATAACATGTCCGGATCATACGGCCCGGTTACATTCGGTTAAAAACATTGGTGACACCCACCAGTTCAAGGACGATCAATACCACCAGCACAATGCCCAGCACGGCCAGCACCCCGGAACCGGCCGGCAGTTCATCAATGCGGTTCTGAAGCTGGGACACCTCCTGATCGGTCAATGCCGCGATGCGGTTGGCCGCATCATCCGGGTTCACACCCAAAGCCGCCATTTTTTCCCTCACATCTTCCCGGGCCATCAACGATGCCAGTTCCCCCCGGGCCGCATCCGCCTCCTGGCTCAGGTATACGTTGGTGTCGATCATTTTGGCATCTATAGCCGGAACCACCGCGCTGGTGATCACAAAGATGCCGGTCAAAAGAAAAATACAGGTCTTGGTAAGCAGACGGATCATGATTGTTTCCTCCATGCAAATGGTTGATAGTTGAATCAAAGGTAGTATGTTTCCCCTGCATCGTCAAGAGTTATGGGCTGAAACACTCTGCCAGGAAACCCTGTAAATGGAATCCCATGGGCAGCGGCATGTTGAGTCCCAAGATGAGGCTACCGTTTATTTTGCTTGAAAATATCCCAATGCCCTGATATAAAGGGCAGGATTCAAAAAAAAGCCGGCGTAACTCAGGTGGTAGAGTAGCTGATTCGTAATCAGCAAGTCAGCAGTTCGAGTCTGCTCGCCGGCTCCATTAATATCGAATGTTCCCAGCTTTTTTGTTGGATTTTTCTTTTAATTTGCCCTCATTTACTGAGTTTTCATTCTTTTTTCTTTGTGTGATCAATCAGTGTTTCTTTCTCTTTTTTATCAGATTTATCAAAATTAATAACAAAAAAAAACTGGTGGGAAAGGCCAGAACCCAGATCAGCCGCAGCAGCCAGACAAGAAATTCGGCATCGTCCATGGATGTGACAAACCGGGGTGCCGGGATCACCATGGATGCGACAAATCCGATGATAAGCAGCCGGGGAAGCCAGTATGTGATTTTGGGCCACATGACACCGATTATAGCGCCTGAAATTTTTTTTTGTAAAGCCCGGGCGGATTTCGATAAAAAATCGATCGTAACTGCCGGGTGGTTCAAAAAAACCGGGATGAATTTCAGGTTGACACGCATCTGGCGGATCTTTATAGTGCGGAAACTGAACATGTATTCCGATAAAAAAAAGCGATGGTTCCCATGACTCAGAAACGGCTGATCAAACATCTGTTGTATTGTTTTATGATTTCACCCCTGTTTTTCCCCAGCACGGTATTTGCCCAACAACCGCCTGCGCCCCAGGTGCGCGTGATGACCATCGAGGAACAGAACGTGGTGCCGGCTGACGAATATGTGGGCCATGTGGAAGCGATCCAGACCGTGGAACTGCGGGCCCGGGTGGAAGGGTTTCTGGAAGAGGTGAGCTTCACGGAAGGAGATTATGTCCAGGAAGGTCAGGTCCTGTACCGCATTGAACCGGATGGGTATAACGCCCGGGTGGCCATGGAAAAGGCCCGGGTGGCCCAGGCTGAAGCAGAACTGGCCCGGGCACAAAGTCACTTGAAACGGATGCAAACAGTGAACCCCCAAAGCATTTCCGCCCTGGACCTGGACAATGCCGTGGCCGCCGAGCTGGCAGCCACGGCCAACCTGGCCGCGGCCCGGGCCACCCTGGAAAACAGTGAACTGAACCTGGCCTACACCACCATTTCCGCGCCCATCGCAGGCCGCATCGGCCGCACCGAATATACCCGGGGAAACCTGGTCAATCCGGCGTCCGGCGTTTTGGCCACCATCGTCCAGACCCATCCCGTCCGGGTGGCCTATGCCATCAGCGAAAATGATTTCAATGCCGTGAAAAAAGCGCTCCGGGAAATGGATACGCCCGGAGAAAAACAGCTCTCCCCCCGGTTGATTCTGCCGGGAAATGAACTGTTTCCGGAAACAGGCCAGGTGGTTTTTGTGGACAACCGGGTGGACACGGCCACCGGCACCATCACGGTGCGTGCAAGGTTTGACAATGCCGACCGCCTGCTTTTGCCGGGCCAGTATGTCACGGTCCAGGTCCGGGCCGCAGACCCGAAACTGATGCCGGTGGTACCCCAGTCCGCCGTGCTGGTGAATCAGGAGGGCCGGTATGTGTTGACCGTCAAGGACGGGATCGCCACCCCACAACCCATTGTCACGGGCACTGCCCTGGACCGGATGTGGGCCGTGGAATCCGGACTTGAGGCCGGGGATCGGATCATTGTCAGCGGAATTCAGAAAGTGCAGCCCGGCCAGCCGGTCACGGTGCTGCCGGCGGATTCGGAGAACTGATCCATGATTTCCAATGTGTTTATCCACCGGCCCCGTCTCGCCGGGGTGGTTTCCATCGTCATCACCCTGGCGGGATTTCTGGCACTCATGAATATTCCCGTGGCCCAGTACCCCCAGATCACCCCGCCGGTCATCCGGGTGTCTGCGTTTTATCCCGGGGCCAATGCCGAAGTGCTGGCCAAAACCGTGGCCGCGCCACTTGAAAAAGAGATCAACGGGGTCTCCAACATGCTGTATATGTCCTCATCCTGCTCGGACACCGGCAGTTATTCCATGCAGGTCACCTTTGAAGTGGGCAGTGATCCGGACATCAATCAGGTGAACCTGCAGAACCGCATCCAGCTGGCCACCCCCAAACTGCCGGTGGAAGTCGTGGACCAGGGCATCAGTGTGCGCAAGCGCTCCACCGACATGATGGCGGCCATTAGTTTTTATTCACCCGACAAGACGCGGGATCTGCTGTTTTTAAGCAATTATCTCAGTTCACAGGTCAAGGATACGCTGATCCGGATCAACGGGGTCAGCGATGCCATGATTTTCGGGGAAAAAGAATACAGCCTGCGCATCTGGATGAACCCGAAACGGATGACGGCCCTGGGGCTGACATCCAGTGACATCATTGCTGCCATTCGCACCCAGAATGTCCAGGCATCCCTGGGAACCGTGGGCATGGAACCTCTGGAACACAAACAGCCGGTCCAGTTTTCCCTACGGGCCAAAGGCCGGCTCACCGATGCCCGGGAATTCGAACAGATCATCGTGCAGACCAATGACCGGGGCGGGCTGGTGCGGCTCCGGGATGTGGCCCGGGTTGAGCTGGCGGCCCGGTCCTATGACACCGAGTCCATCCTCAACGGGAACCCGGCCAATACCCTGGCCGTTTACCGGGATTCAGACTCCAATGCCCTGGAAACCATGGAGGCGGTTCGCAAAGAACTTGAAAAACTGAAACCCGGTATGCCGGACGATGTGGCCTATGAGATCATCCTGGACACCACCCGGTACGTATCCGCTGCCATTGATGAGATCATATTCACCCTGGCCCTGGTCACGTTGCTGGTGGTGGCGGTGATTTTCGTGTTTCTCCAGGACTGGCGGGCCACACTGATTCCATCCGTGGCCATCCCCGTATCCCTCATCGGCACGTTCGCCATTCTCATGGCTTTGGGATTCAATGCCAACACCATCACCCTGTTCGCTTTGATCATGGCCATCGGCCTGGTGGTGGACGATGCCATTGTGGTGGTGGAAAACGTGCACCGGGTCATGCATGAGGAAAATCTGGACGCACCGGCTGCCACGAAAAAAGCCATGTCCCAGGTGGTGGGCCCGATTATCTCCACCACCCTGGTGCTGTTTTCCGTGTTTGTGCCCGTGGGATTCATGCCCGGGATCACCGGCGAACTCTATCGCCAGTTCGCCGTCACCATGTGCAGTGCCGTGCTGTTGTCCGCCACCTGTGCCCTGACCCTGAGTCCGGCGTTGTGCGCCACGTTTCTGACCCGGCACCGCGTGGCGGCAAAAGGCCCGTATGCCTGGTTCAACCGCCTGGTGGATGCCAGCAGAAAGGGATATGTGACCGGTTCCGGCTGGATGATCCGATGGCTGATCATTCCGGTGCTGCTGTTTGCCGCCGTGATCACGGGCATGACTTTTCTGTTCATTCACACCCCCACCAGTTTTCTTCCCCAGGAAGACCAGGGCTATTTTCTGATGAATGTCCAGCTGCCCCAGGCCGCATCCCTGTCCCGCACCGCCGCAGTGATGGATCAAATTACAGGCGAGATACGACAACTGGACGGTGTGGAAAACATGATCGGTGTGTCCGGATTCAGCCTGCTCAGCGGCAATGCCGCCAATGTGGGATTTTCCCTGGCAATTCTCAAACCCTGGGATGAACGCCGGGAACCCCACCAGCAGCTGGCTGCCATTGTCAGACAGGCCCAGGCCCGACTGGCCGCCATTCCGGATGCCAATGCCTTCGCGTTTGCACCGCCGCCCATCTCCGGTCTGGGTGCCAGCGCCGGATTTTCGTTTCAGCTTTTGGCCAAACAGGGCCAGGACCCCAAGGAACTGTTCGGCATGGCTTTGGGGCTGATGATGGCTGCCAACCAGGATCCGGTCCTGGAGGGGGTATTTACCACCTATACGGCCGATACCCCCCAGATATTCGTGGATGTGGACCGGACCCGGGCCCAGTATCTCAATGTCCCCGTATCCCGTATTTTCTCCACGCTCCAGGCCCATCTGGGATCTGCATATGTCAATGACTTCAATCTCGGGGGCCGGACCTATCAGGTCAAAATCCAGGCGGATGCCCTTTTCCGGGATACCATGGAAGATATCCAGGACCTGTATGTGCGCAGCAATGACGGCAAAATGATCCCGCTGACCAGCCTGGTGGCCCTGCGAACCGTACTGGGTCCCCAGCTCATCAAGCGGTACAACCAATACACCAGTGCGGATTTCAACGGGGATCCGGCTCCGGGATTTTCCTCGGGCCAGGCCATGGATGCCATGGAAAAAGTGGCGGCCGATGTGCTGGCCCCGGGGTTTGATTATGAATGGTCGGCCTTGTCCTATCAGGAAAAAACCACGGGAAACGAGGTGGTTTGGCTGTTTGCCCTGGCCCTGGTATTTGCCTATCTGTTTTTAGTGGCCCAGTATGAGAGCTGGAACCTGCCCTTGTCCATTGTTTTCACCATACCGGTGGGGACTCTGGGTGCCTTGTCCGGCCTGTGGCTGCTGAATCTGCCCCTGTCCATCTATGCCCAGATCGGTCTGGTACTCCTGGTGGGACTGGCCGCCAAAAACGCGATCCTGATTGTTGAATTTGCCAGAAACCAGCGGCTGGAAGGGCTGTCCATTGCCGATGCGGCCGTGGCCGGCGGGGCCATCCGGTTTCGGCCGGTCCTCATGACCTCACTGACCTTTATCTTCGGCCTGGTGCCCATGCTCATCGCCACGGGGGCCGGGGCCGGCAGCCGCCGGGCCATCGGTACGGCCGTGTTTTCCGGCATGTGCGTGGCCACTTTTTTCGGCATTTTCCTGATCCCGGCCCTGTACTATATTTTCCAGACCATCAGCGAAAAAGGCCGGACCCGGCGGGAAAGAAAAAAGACACAAAACGATCACTGAGATTTTAATGCCAGACACAGGAAGATAGGATTCTCCGATTGTTTTTTTAAATCGTTCTAACCGTTGCGACAACCATTTTGGATCCCGGCGGGATATCCCCACTCAGCCATCTGAAAATCGTTGTTCAGAATCACAAAGCCCCAAAAAGTATCTTTTCCATCAAATTCTATGACATACCAATCGCAATTGCCGATGAAAAAATGAAGATAGATGGGCTTGTCTTTCAAGGGGATGTGTTCGATCTTATACAACCTTGGGATGCTTGCTAATTGTTCTTTTGTCGGCATATTCCACATGATTTTTCTCCTTTATATTATAGCTGGATTTTCAGCCGTTTAAGTGCTGGATAAGGCGGGATGCCTCAACACGAGTAAGGTCATCCAGAACCTTGCTGAATTGCTCTTTAATCAATCTGTTCAAACTGTCTGTGGTAAATCCTTTGATGCCTGAACACGGGTGATACAGTCCTTTTGACGAGGTGTGATGGGTTTTTCACTTGAAAGTGTGCCAGAACCATTTCCCCCTCCTGGTAAATTGTTAAAATTACAATCTCCCATTCTGGTTAGAGTGTGTTGATGGGTCTTCCGGAAAACACCTGAAAGCCTGTTATTTTAATGGTTGCATCTACCATTGCCGATTTGGCAGCCATTTTAAGGCTTGAATTGAGATTCCAGTTGTCCTGGCGTATGTTGCCGGGCTCCAATTCCTTCCCCAATTATTTTGCCATTCTGGGCTTTGAGTTCGCACTTCAGCACGATAGTGGTGATTTCCTGACGATGCAGACAAGCCAATTTATACTGAAACAGATTCGGGTAGTAGACGAAGAGCCCGAGGGCACTTAGAATCATCTCTGCCCCTGGCTTATATAAGGTCATCATGGAAAAGTGGGAAAAATCAGAACACAGCTGCGGCATTCCGGCTTTGGCATAGGGACACTGTTGATTTCCATGAATGTGGCCGTAATGGATGTCTGGCTCTAAGGTTTTCTTTATCCACTGGATAAGGGCCTGGTGGTTCTCCTGCCGGCGCTTCAGGTTTCTCTCGAACGTGGCTGTCGGGATGTCCAGGGGTGATGATGGAAAGGTTGAAATTGTCCCGGATAAACCTTGATCTTCGTCAAACGGGGCTTTCGGGGGCTGGGAATAGCTTTTCAATGTTTTTGTGTCTTTAATGGGCTTAAGCATGGATGCCTCCTTTGCTTGGGTTAAAATGAAAGAACTCACAGGGAAAGGCAGGTCCATGGATTGGTAACGGGTTTGATATCTGTGATCAGTGAGGGGGGAGGGGTAAATCTGAAAAGGTCGTAAACCTGTTGAATGGAAATGGTGGAAATTGTGTATTGGTTCAGAACAATGTGCTGATGAAACTTACAGGATGGGGAGTGCCCCTATAATGAAATTAAAAATGTTAAATCTCTAATAAATATGGGGGGGGGCTGGAGGAGGCGATAAATCTGGGTTTTTGAACCTACCATGACAACGATGCCAATTGGACCCCGGAAAAGTGGTTCAGGTTTTTTTGTCTATGAACCACACAAAAAGCCAAAAATTTGGTTGAATGAATGGCTTGATTGATATTTTAACATTAGGGGTTTTTACCTATAAGGAATAAGGGTTTCTTCTGATTGACAATATTCTGGATAATTGATAAGGAAAAATGGATGGACCGACCTCCCCTTTGTCAAGATAGTTCGTTTTTTTGAGCATCTAAGAGGTTAAAAAATATGATCAGAAAATTTTACATAGATTCAAAGCAAAAAAAGGGGCATATTAATTACCAAATCTTCAATACACCATATGGTGGGCCACGAGGAAGAGCAATTTCTGCCTTAAATCAAACAGATTTGGAACCAATTGGACATATAAACTATTTCTACTTTTTGAAAAATAATTTCAAAAAACATATTCATGCAATTGAATGGGTAAGGTTTCACAGATTCAAAGAAGGTAAATATAATTATTCTGTTGCGATAATGAATATTAAACCTTTTGTTAACGCACGCCATGAGCTTTTTGAATATAGAGAATTAATCACGAAAAAAACGGGTTGGTATCCTTTAATAATGGGAAGTAAAGCTCGTATATATCTGCCCAAAATTGATAGAAGAGCTACAGATAGAAATAAAGCTATTATTAAATCAATTGATCTAAAAAATATCAACTCAATAGAAAAAATGCAAGATTCGGGAACATGCCTCAAGGTTAACTTTGAAAACGGAAATTTAATTCTTGATGTTGGGTTTAATTGTCATTCTTGTGTTAATGAAAAAACAAAGATGATATTCATATCTCATTTCCATCAGGACCACTCAGGTGGTCTCATTGATATTCTGAGGAATCATTCGATACCTATAATTTGTTCTCTTCCGACTTATAATTCACTATGGCATATTATAAATATAACTCAAAGAGATAAATCGGAAAAGAACAAAATTCTCAACCGACTGATGGAAAATTCAATCATTATAAATTCAAATGAATTATTAAAAACGAAAAATGGTTTAGAATTTTACTTCATACAAACTTACCATTGCCCTGGCTCTATTGGCTTAAAAATTGATGACACTAACAATCAGTCAATTTTGTATCTAAGTGATATTTGCTTAAACAATGGCTTTCTTGACTATTCAGAAACATTGAAGAAAACACTTTTAAAAAGAAAAGCCAAATCAAATAATATTCATGTCATATTAGATTCAACTTTCATAAAAAAGGAATATGAAAATATCCCATACTCTCAAACGCCTGGAGAAGTTTTAGATATTGTCAAACCAGGACGCGAAATTCCAAATGTTTGGTTCGTTTCAAAGCAGGTTGAAACATTGATATATCTATTTCTATACTTTTTCAAAGAAACTCGAAAAGTATATGGATATCCAAAAAAAATCTTTTTAGATAGTGTCTGACCGAAAACTCAGAACGCCACGTTTTTCAAGGGGATGACGGCTAAAACTTATTTGAAATTTTTACTTATAATTGAATTGCTTGTTGATTTTTACTGATTTCTGTGTTAATATAACCTATTAATAATTAACGAGATTTTAACAAACGAGAGAAATCGAAAGCAATTCAAATTTCAACACCCAAACAAAACTTCGAGGTTGTTTTGCGTAAAATTTTTGAACCACAAATGACATTCGGGCAGACCCCTATCGACCAAATCAAACTTGACATGAGGGCCAGGGATGAAATTCCCAAGCTGCTTTTGGGGCTCCAGCATATCTATTGCGATCAAGATCTGCGAGAAAAAGTTTTTGCCATCCTCAAAAATGTGATTCCGGAAGACACTGACTCCAGAAATGGACGTCCGGGAATGGACCTGTGGAAAATCCTTGTGATGGGCACCATCCGGCTCAATTGCAATTGGGATTACGATAAGCTCCAGGAGATGGTGAACAACCACAGAACATTAAGGCAGATGCTGGGACATGGTATGATGGACGATGACATCACCTATCCGCTTCAGACCCTGAAAGATAATGTCAGGCTTCTGACACCTGACGTTCTTGATAAAATCAACACCCTGGTTGTACAAGTAGGTCATAAACTTCTGATGAAAAAAAAACTTCGGACGATGAGACATTGATGGGACGGTGTGACTCATTCGTTGTTGAAACCGATGTTCATTTTCCCACAGACATCAACCTGCTTTTTGATGCAGTCCGAAAAATGATTCAAATTGCCGCTATTATCAGCCAGGGCATTGGAACGAGTATGTGGCGGCAATCAGCATATAATATCAAAAAATTTAAACGGCTATATCGGATAGTTCAGCGATTGAAACATTCCACATCCAAGGATGAAAAGAAAAAGGCCAAAAAAGCTCGGCAGATTATGGATGCCCACAAAGCGTATATCGAGCTTGCTGAAAAATACATTTTAAAGGCGAAATCGACCATTGAAATGATGGAGTCATCCGATATTATTAATGCGGTCCGAGCCCAAGAGTTGCAAACATATATCAATTTCGCGCTTTGGCAAATTGATCTCATAAAACGCCGGGTGTTACAGGATGAAAAAATCCCGCATAGAGACAAGATTTTTTCAATTTTCGAACCTCACACGGAATGGATTTCAAAAGGCAAAGCCGGTGTTCCCCAGGAATTGGGACTGCGGGTATGCATCCTGGAAGACCAGTATGGGTTTATCCTGCACCACCGGGTGATGGAGAAAGAAACCGATGATAAGGTGGCAGTTGCAATGGTAAGATCGGCACAAAACAAATTTTCTGGCCTCAAGGGATGCAGTTTTGATAAAGGATTTTATACCCCTGGTAACAAAATGGACCTGAAAAAAACATTGAATATTTTGGTGCTCCCGAAAAAAGGCAGATGCAACAAGGCTGAATGTGAAGAAGAAACAGCAAAGGATTTTATTCGTTTTAAAAGAAAACATTCAGCGGTTGAATCGGCTATAAACGGGTTGGAAAATCATGGTCTGGACAGATGCCCGGATCATGGTATTCAAGGATTTAAAAGATACGTGGGCCTGTCTGTTCTGGCAAGAAACCTCCAGATCATGGGGCATAATATACAACAAAAAGGATTGAAACAGCTGCAACGGTTTGAACAGCGCAAAGCCGCTTAAAAACAGGCCATTGCATCAAAAACAGCACGTCAAACACTACAGGTGTGCCCGAAAAATGGGAAAGTCGTCAAAAAACGACTATCATGAAAGCACTTTCCCCGGTTTGTGATAGCAGGAGGACCAACAATTGAAAATTTTGTCAGGCATGTGCCCCGGAAAATCTCAAAATCGGGGTTTCCGGCCAGCCACTAGATAATAAGCTGGTTTCGATATTACAATCTATATGGTCACCATATGCACAAAAAATCGTAGAGGAAATCGACCCTTTTCTAAGAAACGAATATTTACCCGAAAAAACGAACTTTATTGAAAGCCATAGAATTTATCCTTTAAGAGATATCATTCTCAAAAACATGCCAGCAAATGAAAAAGTAATA
Source organism: Desulfotignum phosphitoxidans DSM 13687 (assembly GCF_000350545.1). GTDB lineage: Bacteria > Desulfobacterota > Desulfobacteria > Desulfobacterales > Desulfobacteraceae > Desulfotignum > Desulfotignum phosphitoxidans. The sequence continues at coordinate 29,076 of NZ_APJX01000014.1, read as the reverse complement.
GGGTTTTATAGCGAACAACATTTTAAAAGGCAATTTGATAGTTTGAGCAATAGTGACCGGATTAGGATATTTGAAAACAGTAAATTTTACCTAATAGGTGAAGCAGCTTCTTTTAATGATTTAAGACAGAAGATATTTAGCCTCAATCCAATTAGTTTTGAGAAACTTGCTTCTGCTGACTGGCTATTTCATTCTAACCAGAATAGCATTGAGGAATTAATTCGATGGTCCTTTGAGTTTGATAATATATCATTCATTTTGTTTCACAATAGCATAAACAAGTTGAATCGATTTATAAACGAAAATCGTTTTCGTCACAAAGGAAAGGTGAAGTGCTTTGAAGAACCAATTGTAAACTTATCAAATCAATAACAAGCAGCCAACAGCGCTCAACCGGACCGCAGGAGCTTACGCTTCGCTCCAGCCCTTGCAGCCGGCTAGTTTTGCGTTAGGCAATGAATTCTGGAGGATGAATGAAACTCTACATAAATGAACTGGCACCTTGGGAAAGGAAGAATGAATATTTTCACCATATCCAGCTAGGAAAGGATGTTGAATCACAAACCACCATTTTACATGATGCCATAAACAACCAAACTCAAGCGCAACTAGCTTCCGCTAGTGCAATTATTGCCAGCAAAGAGAGGATTGCTGATGACATAGGGGAGCTATCCCTTGGTATTGATCGCATAGAGCAAGGTATTGAGAGTCTGAAAGCATCCTTTGAATGGGGAATTTCAGAAGTTGTCTGGCAATTAGAGCAAAATAGAAAGGTGTTGAAGAGTATTTTAGAAGTTCTCATGACTCCTCTTGACACACAAGCAAGAGAACGTCGAAAACGTGCTGAAAATGCATATTCAAATGGTTGGATTGATGATGCTGAAGAGGAATTCCTTGAGTCTGAGAAGCTTAATAGGTACGATTTTGCAATCCATCTCAGCTTGGGAATGATCTATTTATTTCATAAAATTGATAAAAATAAGGCTTTAGAATATTTAGAAAAAGCTATAAAATACGCCAGACCGGAGTCAGATTATTACACAAGCTATACTTTGTTGTATAAGGCATTAATTATGCGTGATTTCGGGAAATTGGAAGAAGCTGAGAAATGTACGAATGAGGCCATAAAAATTTCTCCTAATATTAGTGAAGCTTTCTACCAAAATGCACAATACAATGCCCTGCTAAACAGACCTGAAAAAGCTATTAAAATGCTTGAAATCGCAATTACAAATGATGTTAATTATTGTGAAAAATGTCATAATGATCCAACATTTGATAATATCAGGAGTAATGTTTTTGGACTTTTTAAACAATTGAGGAAACGTGAAGGTGATGAAGCACAATCCAAATATTCCAAAATAACTCAAAGATACAAAAAGCTTAATAATACTGTAGACTCTTTGAGAAAAGAATTTGATATTAAACCATTAAATAAAGAAGTGCTTTCATTATTTCATCGCACTAAAAAACTTATTGATAGAAATAGCTATAGAGATTATTTAGAAGCAAATAGTTTATTAGATGAAGCGAAGGATAAAGTCCAAAAACTTCATAATGATACTCTAAAAAATATTGACTATAAAATATCATCCTTAGAATCAAAAATTTCACGAATTAAATCATCGCATAATGATCATTATCGTGAGTCCGAAGGCACGCTTGTCAAGATTTGGTTCATTGCTATTCCGCTTGGGATTATTCTTGGTTTAAGAGGATGCTTTTCAGAATTAGAAAAAGATTATGGGACTGGAAGCGGTATATTGGCCGGGATAGGAGCTTTGTTTTCCATTCCTTTTAAAATATTATTATTCACACTTATTTTATATCTTGTTTTTAAGTTTATTCTTAAAACAAACAAGAAAAACCAACCAGAGGAAATAAATAGTCTTAAAGAAGAAATAATGATACTTCGGGAAAAATCAGACTTGGTTAAATTCTATCGAAAAACAGACTGAGATTGTATCCTATCAAGCCCAATAACCAAATTAACCACTGAAAATTTTGGTCAAAAAAAACTTAGGGTTTTTAGCGTTCTCGTTCCATTTTTCGCTGCCAGTGTTTTTTAGCAAAGTCCATAGTCTTTGCATATTTAGAATCTAATTCTTCAATTTTTTTATCGATTTTTTCTAAAAAATCCTTGGTTTCTTTATTTGTTTCATTAAGTTCTTTTAAGTCATTTTTTAAATCATTTATGTCCATTATAATTATCCTTGAGATCCCTTAAAATCTTTATGTCAGTATTCAATATTAATTGGATAAAAAAATGCTTTTTGTCAAGAGAAAAAAAACTGTCTTGGTTGTTGGCTGGATTGAAAAATCAACATATAGTGGACCCCAATGTCAAGACAGTTTTTCATTTAATTTAAGCGTCATTTTCTAATTTCCGCCAGTGTTCATGATGTTGTGCGACAGTTAAGTTTCCGGCTTTTTTCAGCGTTTAGCGGAAGTGGAAGCCAGGTCCCGAGAATGGCGGCAATCAAGTATTGCTCGGATGCGGGCGACATCATCCTCAATGCGATAGTACACTGCATAAGGGAATCTTTTGGAAAGGAGGCGATAATAACCGTTGTGGATGGTATGGATGCCTCCATGTAGTCGCAATGAATTAATATCCGACCATAGAGAATCAAGGAAATATTCGCCAAGCCCGTTCGCCTGTCGTTCATAGAAACGAAAACCGTCCGCTAAATCTACAGTTGCCTCATCAAGGACTTGAATCTTCACTTGAGTTGTTCCCTCACAGCTCTTTTGGCTTCCTCGATATCCAGAAAATGTGATTTTCCTTCAGAGATGCGCTTTTCTCGAGCGCGCAAGACATTTACATGCCAGGATGGAGAGGGTATATTTTCTGGTATGCCGACAAGGTCAGCCCAAATTTCTTCAATCGCCTGTAATTTATCCTCGACGCTCATTTGTTCCAATGGGATGCTAAAATGCATGATTATTCTCCAACGATGTTCACTCGATATTTGATTAAAAAAACACTTCCAATTATGGTGCGTTATCCCTTGGATTGCAAAGGTTTTTTTTACACGTCCGGACAGGGCCTCGATGAGAATGTATCCCCTTCACCAGATACACCTTCAGCTTCGGCCGCCGCTCCAGTGAAGCCGGGTTTTGAGCACCTTGTAATAGGAATCCGGCTCAAACGAAATCATCTGCACGGCATTCGGGCTTTTGGACACAAAAATCCGGTCTTTGGGGTCCATGTTGAACCCTTCCTGGCCGTCCAGGGTCAGGACGATGTCTTCGGGACTGTCCTCCAGCCGGATCTCGATGGCCGTGGTATCCGGGATGATCAACGGCCGGTTGGTCAGGGTAAACGGACAGATGGGGGTTAAAATGATGGACGGCACGGCCGGGTGGACCACGGGGCCGCCCGCAGCCAGGGAATAGGCTGTGGAACCGGTGGGCGTGGCCACGATGAGCCCGTCGGCCCGGAACGTGGTCAGATACACCTTGTCCAGGTACACGGCACAGGAGGCCAGCCGGGACAAAGCGGATTTGTTGATCACCATGTCATTGAGCACATCCACATCCGCCAGGATTGCATCCTTTCGCATCATCCGGATATTGAGCCGGGCCCGTTCATGGATCTGATATTGTTTGTTAAACACCTTTTCCAGCACTTCCTCCAAATGATCTTCCAGGGTAATGGCCAGAAACCCCACTTCCCCGAATTTCACCCCCAGCAACGGAATATTTTTGGTTCCCACCAGCCGGGCCGCACTCAGAAACGTGCCGTCTCCCCCTAAAACCAGAATACAGATCAGGTCTTCGGGCAGTGACGGCAAAGAATTGTTCAGGATCACGACCCGGTCCTTAAGCCGGCGGACCAGGGCGTGGGCCGTGTCCCATGCATCGTCCTGGTGTTTGACAAAAATACCGATACGCGTCTGTCTGCGGGTGTGTGTCATCAGTTCCTGCTCAATGGGCCAGGGCCCAGTTTTCACCGGTGCCGAAATTGACTTTCAGGGGCACCTTCAACGGATGAACCCCTTCCATGATCTTTCGGGCCAGAGCGATCAGGTCCGATGTTTCCGCCGCCGGCACATCAAAGATGATCTCATCGTGCACAGACAGAATCATTTTGGATCTCATGCCGCGGTCGTCCAGGGCCTTTGCCATCTGGATCATGGCCAGCTTGATCAAATCGGCGGCACTGCCCTGGATCGGGGTGTTCACGGCGGCCCGCTCGGCAAAATGACGCTGATTGGCATTGGACGCATTGATATCAGGCAGGTTTCTTTTCCGGCCGAAAATGGTGGCGGTTTCCCCGGTTTCCCGGGTGCGGCGGATGGTTTCGTCAATAAAGGCTTTGACACCGGCGTAGCGTTTGAAATAATTGTTGATATAGGTATCTGCCATTTTCCGGCTGATATTCAGTTCATTGGACAGGCGATACGCACTCATGCCGTAGATGATACCGAAATTGATCGCCTTGGCCTGGCTGCGCAGGTCGTCGGTCACAAACCCGGGCAACACCTGGAACACCTCCACGGCCGTGCGGGTATGGATGTCTTCCTCATCCCGGAACGCCTGGATCAGGATCTCGTCTTCGGCACAATGGGCTAAAATACGCAGCTCGATCTGGGAATAATCCGCGGATACCAGGGTGCACCCCTCCGCCGGGATAAAGGTTTCCCGGATTTTTCTGCCTTCGGGCTTGCGGATGGGAATGTTCTGCAGATTGGGGTTGGAGCTGGACAGCCGTCCCGTGGCTGTGATGGTCTGGTTGAACGAGGTATGAATCCGGCCGGTGTCTTCATGGATCAGCTGGCCCAGGGCATCGGCATACGTGGATTTGAGCTTGCCCAGGGTCCGGTACCGGAGTAGTTTTTCCGGCAGGGGATGGACATCTGCCAGCTTTGTCAACACTTCCACATCCGTGGAATAACCGGTTTTTTTCCGGGTTTTCTTCACGGACTTGAGCCCGAGCTTATCAAACAGAATCACGCCCAGCTGCTGGGAGGAATTGATGTTAAAGGTTTCCCCGGCCAGGTCATAAATCGCCTGCTCCAGCTGGTTCATTTCGGTTTCAAAGGTTTCGGACAACCGGGCCAGGGCGGTTTTATCCACCCGGAATCCGGTCATTTCCATATCCGCCAGCACGGGAATCAGCGGCACTTCGATATTTGCCATCAAATCAGACAGCCCCTGTTTTTCCAGGTGTTCAGAAAACCGCTGATACGCCATGAACGTGAGATCCGCATCTTCGGACGCATAAAACAGGGCGTCTTTTGCCGGCACTTCCTGGAACCCGATCTGGTCCTTACCCTTGCCGGTGATCTCTTCATATGACACCATTTTATACCCGAACAGGTCCAGGGCGATCTGGTCCAGGCCATGGCCCCGGCGGGTGGGGTTCAACAGATAAGAAGCGATCATGCTGTCAAACGTCACCCCGTTCAACGGCATGCCGTACCGGGCCAGGACAATCATGTCGTATTTGATGTTCTGACCGGCCTTGGGCTGATCCGGGTCCGCCAGCACCGGCCCCAGGATGCGCAGGACATCTGTTTTTTCAATCTGCGGGGTATCATCGGTGTGGCCTAACGGGACATAGAACCCCGTGTGAGCCTGAAAAGAAAAACTGATCCCCACCAGATCCGCGGTCATGGGATGGATGGAAGTGGTTTCCGTGTCAATGGCAAATATTTCGGTCTTTTTCAGCGTTTGCACCAGCTTTTCCAGTTCCGGGACATCCGTGATCATCTGATAGTCTTTGTCGGCAGCATCCTGTTTTTCAGCAAATTCCCGGGCCAGGGTCTTGAACTCCAGTTCCTGGAACAGGTCAAATGCTTTGGCATTGTCAAAGGGTTTGAGTTTAAAATCCGCAATGGACGAGGTCACGTCCACATGACAGTCAATGGTGGCCAGATCCCGGCTCAGCAGAACCGTGTCTTTTCCGGCGCTCAGGTTTTCGTACAGCTTTTTTTTAGATACCACCTGATCCAGGTTTTTGTACAGGTTGTCAATGGACCCGAATTCCGCCACCAGCTTGATCGCGGTTTTCGGCCCCACGCCCTTGACCCCGGGAATGTTGTCCGAGGTGTCTCCGGCCAGCCCGAGCACATCGATATACTGGTGCGGGGCAATGCCCATGTCCGCTTCCACCCCGGCCTTGTCCTGAACAATATCCTTCATGGGATCCCATAAAATACAGTCGTCTGAAATCAGCTGGATGAAATCCTTGTCCCCGGTGACCATCACGACTTTGAACCCCTGTTCCCGGGCGATCCGGGCATAGGTGCCCACCAGATCATCGGCCTCATACCCGGATTTCTGGACAATGGGAATGTTCAAGGTGGCGATCATCCGGTGCACATCCGGAATCTGCACAGCCATTTCATCGGGCATGGGCGGGCGGTTGGCCTTGTAGTCGGCATATTTTTCATGCCGGAAGGTCGGCCCTTTGACATCGAAAAACACGGCCGCATAAGTGGGATTTTTTTCCCGGATCAGTTTCATCAAAATCCGGGTGACCCCGTACGTAGCGTTGGTGGGATGGCCCTTGGCCGTGCTCAGGTGCTGGATGGCATGAAACGCCCGGTATAAAAATGCGCTGCCGTCAATGAGAAATACTGTTTCCGGGGTTACCATCATAAATTTACCTGCCTTTTGGATATTGCAGTTTTTTTCAATAAAAGGCATATATACTATCTTTTAACCAAAAGGAGAAGTACAGATTTGCCATGACCGATGACACCCAAGCCTCCCGGCAGCAGAAACGCCGGGACAAACGGATCCGGAACAGCCGCCGCCAGTGCCATTGCTGCAAACAGACCTTTATGTTCTGCTGGCACTGCCGGTGCGGGTTTTCCATCTGCCAGAACTGCATGCATGAAAACGCCTGGGGCATGACCTGCAACGGCATCACCTGGACCTGTCCGGACTGCGGGGACCAGAACGGATACGGCAACCAATAACAGGCCATCACCCGTAACAAGGAGGACACCCTTATGCCGGCACCCCTTAAAATCGGCACACTCATCTCCGGCGGCGGCACCAATCTCCAGGCCATCATCGATGCCTGCAAAGACGGCCGCATCCCGGGAAAAATCATGTTCACCGGATCAGACACCCCCGGGGTCCGGGGACTGGATCGGGCCACACAGGCCGGTATCGACACCTTTGTGGTGGATTACAAACAGATCGTCAAGTCCTGCCGCAAAAACGGCATTGCGCCGGAGGACCTGCCGGACGACTTTGATCTGGCCGAAGTGAGAGACAAGCAGAAACTCATGGATCCGGCAGATGACCGCACCCTGTTTTTCCTTAAATCCCGGGCCATTGCGGAAAAACAGCTTTTGGACCGCATCCGGCCCTATGACATCGACCTGCTGGTGCTGGCCGGTTTCATGCGGGTGCTCACCCCCTATTTCATCGACCGCATCAACACCACCCCGGGACAGCACCGGATCATGAACATCCATCCGGCCCTGCTACCAGCATTCCCGGGCACGGACGGGTATGGCGACACATTCCGGTACGGGTGCAAAATCGGCGGCTGCACCGTGCATTTCATCGATTACGGGGAGGACACAGGCCCCATCATCGGCCAGAAAGTCTTTGAAATCAAAGACACCGACACCCTGGAAGATGTCAAGAAAAAAGGCCTGGAAAAAGAATGGGAACTCTACCCGGAGTGCATCCGCAAATTCGCTGAATAAAATCGTAAAATCGGTAAAATCGGGGTCAGGCCTGCGTTATTGTCGCTATTGGGGCCAATAACGACAATAACGCAGGCCTGACCCCGAACGAACTACCCGAGGAGCTTGAGCATGAGGGGGACCGCCGTCATGGTGCCGATGGAGGAACCCAGGTTGGTGAAAATCACCACCAGCAGGATCCGGGTGACATTGTTGCGCCAGAATCCCTTGAAGGACACGATATCTTTCGGGATCGCCTCCAGGTCCCGCACTTTGGGCTTGCGGGCCAAGGCTTCCACCATACCGGACACCCAGCCCGCCGCGATCATGGGATTCAGCGAGGTCAGCGGTGCCGCCAGCACCGCCGATATAATGGTGTAGGGATGGGCCAGGGCCAGGACCGCGCCCAGACCGGCAAAAATCCCGTTGGCCGCCAGCCAGATCCAGATCATGTCCGTGCCCGCGTCTTTGCCTTCCATGGCAAACCCGACGGCAAACAGCACCAGAATCAACCCGGGAATCAGCCATTTGAGGATTTTTCCAAGAGACCCTGGCGGCGGCACCTGATTCAAAAATGACAGAGAACGGGCATTGCCGGATGCCAGATATTTTTTGATGCCCGGCACATGGGCCGCACCCACCACGGCCACGATGCAGTTTCCTTCGGCCGACCCGATCCGCTGTGCCAGGTACTGGTCCCGCTCATCGATGAGCACCTGCTCGATGATGGGATGAAATCTTTTCACATCCGCCAGCAGGGTCTGCAGAATATCTTCCTGCTTCATTTTCTCGATATCCGCTTCCTGGATATCATTGGCAGACCCAAAGGAAAACACCATGGAGGTCAGCAGCTTGATTTTGGCCCACATCCCCATGCCCCGCCATACCCGGGACAAGGTAATCTGGATGTCCCGGTCCGCCGGCACCACATCCGCATCGATTTTTTCCGCCGCTTCAACGGCATTGATCATTTCCTGGCCCGGCCGGATGTCGAACTTATCGGCAATCTTTTTCTGAAACGAGGCCAGAAGCAGGTTCATGAACAGCATCAACGATTTTTTTTCCTTGATGATCTTGATGATATCCATGTTCCGCCACCGATCCGTGTCCCGTATGGCGGACAGCCTTGTGGAACACAGCTCCACGCACACCGTGTCCGGGGTTTCCGCTTCAATGGTGTCCGTCACCAGCTGGGCGCTGTCCCGGGAGACATGGGCTGTGCCGATGAGAATAATTTTTGTGTCTCCCTGCTGCACCCGGTGGATTGACGGGTTGTCCTCGTTTGTATGTTCCATTCACCTGCTGCCTTTTCTTGGGAAAGGGTAAAAAAATTACCGCCTGATTATACGCATTTTATCCGGCATGGCAACAGCAAAATCTTGACCTTCCGGCAGGGTTCTGGTATTCACCGGTATATGAAATCTACAGATGAACAAATACTGCGATCCGCCAAGGAGATCATCGTCAAGTTCATTGAGATGGGCCGGCTGTCCCCTTCCAATGTGCATGAAGCGTTCAAGGATGTGTATGCCACCGTGGACGAAACCGTAAAAAAACACATATTGCCTGACGGTCCGACCCATGACGACAAAAAATGAGACGACAGTCCTGAAAGATGAGATTGCGGCCCCCCGGCTGATGCCGGGCATCCGCAACGGGCTGAAAAAAGGCTGGCACGGATTCATCTGGCTGTTGAAGATCATTGTGCCCGTGTCTTTTGCCACGGGCCTGCTGGTATATTCCGGGATCATCTATCAGCTGGATTTTCTGCTGAACCCGGTCATGACCTGGATGGGGCTGCCCGCTTCCGGTGCTTTGGTGATCATTGCGGGCATTTTCACGGGCATCTACGGCACGGTGGCGGCCCTGTCGGTCATGCCCTTTGCCATGGAACATATGATCCTTCTGGCCGTGTTCACCCTGATCTGCCACAACCTGATCCAGGAGAGCATGGTCCAGGGACGGTCCGGCATTAATCCGTTTTTTGCCGCCGGTTTCCGCCTGGCTGCGGCATTTGTCGTGACGTTTTTGTGCGCCAAATTCATGGGCGTGACCCCGGACATGGCCGGGCCCCTGGCCGGGGCCACCCTGCCGGCCCAGGATCTTGCCTTTACAGCCTGGCTGGCCGGATGGGCCGTGGACACCCTGAAACTGGTGGTCCAGATCTTCTGCATCATCATGCCGTTGATGATCTTGATGGAACTGGCCCGGGTGTTTCACGTCATTGACTTCATCATCCGGCCCCTGGGACCGGTGCTGGCGTTTCTGGGCCTGGACCGGTCCTGCGGCATGCTCTGGATGACGGCTGCCGTGTTCGGCCTGGCTTACGGATCCGCCGTGATCGTGGAAGAAACCCGGGCCCATTCTTATGAACCCGAATCATTGACCCGGCTGCACCTGTCCATCGGCATCAACCATGCCATGATCGAAGATCCGGCCCTGTTTCTGCCCCTGGGCATCCCCGTATTCTGGCTGTGGATTCCCCGGCTGGTGGCCGCGATCCTGGTCACCTACACCTTTACTTTGTTCACGGCCCTAAGGAGATCGTATGCTCAGCGAACTGGCCATAAAAAAATTCGCAATTATTGATGACATCCGCATCTCTTTTCATCCCGGTCTGAATGTGCTGACCGGCGAAACCGGGGCCGGAAAATCCATCATTATCCAGGCCGTGAGCCTGCTCTTAGGAACCCGGGCATCAGCGGACCTGGTGCGTACGGGTGAAGACAGCGCGGAACTGGAAGCCGTGTTTGACATCGCTTTGGATTCCGAACCGGCCCGGCTTTTGTCCAACCAGGGCATGGACCCGGACGAAGGGTTGATCATCCGCCGGGTGATCCCGCGATCCGGCACCAGCCGGGTCTTTGTCAACTCTCGCCAGTCCACCCTGGAATTTCTCAAACAACTGACCCGGAACCTGGCAGGTATCTCCAGCCAGCATGCCCACCAGGGGTTGCTGCGGGATGACAACCATCTGGATATTCTGGACGAATTTGCCGGCACCCGGGACCTGCGCCGGGAAGTCATGGCCATTTACCGGACCCTGGTGCCTTTGAACCGGCAGATCCAGGAAATGGAAACGGAAAAAACCCGGCGTGAGGCCGAAAAAGAACTGATCCGGTTCCAGGTGGATGAAATCCAGGACGCCGCTATTCAGCCGGACGAGGATGACCTGTTGGAAAACAGAAAACAGGTCCTGGCCAATGCCGCAAAAATATTTGAGGCCGTGAACCGGTCCGTGCACCAGGTCTATGACCGGGAAGGGTCCGTGGTGGAACAGCTGGCCTCCCTGCAATCCGACATGGCCCGGTTCAGGGACGCGGACCCCTCCCTGTCCGCCACAGTAGACCGCATGGATGCCGTGATCCTGGACCTGCAGGATATCACCCACACCCTGAGGGATTATTCACTGACCATTGACCTGGACCCGGAATCGCTGGATGCCGTGGACCAGCGCCTGGATCTCATCTCAAAGCTCAAGCGCAAATACGGGGGCAGCCTGGACACCTTGTTTGAAAGGTACACGGAACTGGAACACCAGCTGGAACAGACCCGGGACATGGACCGGCAGATTCAGGCACACATTGAGAAGAAAAAAGACCTGGAAACGCAACTGTGCCGGAAAGCAGAAACATTGTCCGGCCAGCGGCAACAGGCCGCCACCCGCCTGGCGGATCTGGCTGCTGATGAACTGGCGGCCCTGGAGATGGACAAAGCCCGGTTCCAGGTGGAGATCTTTCATGAACCAGGTGATCCATCCAAAGACATCTGCACCCCGGCCGGCCACAGACTGTCTGCCACTGGCGCAGACCGGGTCCGGTTTCTGCTCAGCCCCAACCCGGGCGAAGCCCCGAAACCCCTGGCGAAAATCGCTTCCGGCGGCGAGCTGTCCCGGATCGTTCTGGCCCTGAAAGCGGTTCTGTCAAAAACCCAGTCTTTTGAAACCCTGATTTTTGATGAAGTGGATGCCGGCATCGGCGGGGCCACGTCCGACAAAGTCGGCCAAAAGCTCTTTGCCCTGGCCGATCATCACCAGGTGATCTGCATCACCCATCTAGCCCAGATCGCGCGATACGGGGGCCACCAGTTCCGCATTGCCAAACAGGTGATCAACGGCCGGACCTGTACAGATATCGTTCCGTTGACCACCCTGGATGACCGCATCGATGAAATCGCCCGGATGATCGGCGGCACGTCCATCACCCCTGCCACCCGGACCCATGCCCGGGAACTGCTGACCGGCCTGTCAAATAATCCGTCTTGACAGGACCGGCGGGATCTGATTATATTACTGATTAATATTAGCAATCTATTGTCAATTTTAAACCGGTTTAAAACCAAGGAGTTATCATGCCTATATATGAATTCAAGTGCACAAAATGTGATCATTTTTTTGAAATCATCGTCATGGGGTCTCAGAAAGACGAGGCCGTGACCTGCCCACAATGTCAATCCACTGAATTTGAGCGGGTGGTTTCTTCCACCAACTATGCCATGGGCGGATCATCCGGCCAAAAAGCGGCCAAAGGGGTCACCACCCAGGAACGGAACTGTTCCAGCGGCTCATGCACCACCTACACGGTTCCCGGCGAAACCCGAAACTGATCACAAAATTAAGGAAACACAATGACGGAATATGCAAAACTGATTATTGACGGAAAAGAGATGCAGCTGCCTGTGATCACCGGATCTGAAGGGGAAAAAGCCATTGATATCCGGCAGCTGCGCAAAGAAACCGGGTGTATCACGTTTGATCCGGGATACGGCAACACCGGGGCGTGCAAAAGCGCCATCACCTATATGGACGGTGAAAAAGGAATCCTGCGGTACCGGGGCATTCCCATCGAACAGCTGGCGGAAAAATCTACGTTTGTGGAAACCGCGTACCTGCTCATTGTGGGACGACTGCCCACCAGCGAGGAGCTGACCCGGACATCCGTGATGCTCAATGACTTTTCCCTGGTCCATGAAAACATGAAGGCGTTTTACCAGAACTATCCGCCCCAGGCCCATCCCATGGGGATTCTGGCAGCCATGGTCAATGCCATGCGCTCGTTTTACCCGGAACTGACGGACCTGGACGAAGAGATGAACAACACGTTTCTGCGGCTCATCTCCAAAATCCGCACCATGGCGGCCATGTCCTATAAATTTTCCATCGGCCAGCGGGTGACCTATCCCCAGCCCGGCCTGTGCTACTGCGCCAATTTTTTGAACATGATGTTTGACAACGATGTGGTGCCTTATCATGTCGATCAGGACCTGGTCCGGGCGCTGAACGTATTCTGGATTCTGCATGCCGACCATGAACAAAACTGCTCCACCACAGCGGTCCGGGTGGTGGGGTCCGGCCGGGTCAATATTTACTCAGCCATCTCCGCGGGCATCAGCGCTTTGTGGGGACCGCTTCACGGCGGCGCAAACCAGGCCGTGATCCAAATGCTTGAAAAAATCCACAAAGACGGCATGACCATTGACCAGTGCATCGCAAAGGCCCGGGACAGAGAAGATCCGTTCCGGCTCATGGGATTCGGCCACCGGGTCTACAAAACCTATGATCCCCGGGGCAAAATCATGAAAAAGATGTGCGATATCGTTCTGGCCAAGGTCAAAAGAGACGATCCCCTGCTGGATATTGCCCTGCGCCTGGAAGAAGCCGCCCTGGAAGACAGTTATTTCAAGGACAAACATCTGTATCCCAATGTGGACTTCTACGCCGGTATTGTGCTCCGGGCTTTGGGCATTCCCACCAACATGTTCACGGTGATGTTCGCCATCGGACGGCTGCCCGGGTGGATCGCCCAGTGGAAAGAGGACATGGCAGACCCGGAAATGAAAATTTCCCGGCCCCGGCAGATTTACACGGGCAACACGGTCAACGACTATATCCCCATTGACCAGCGCAGATATGACAACGGCACAGCCTGAAACCCCGCTCCGGCCATGACCCGCATCATCGCCCACCGGGGCGCCCGGAGTCTGGCCCCGGAAAACACCCGGGCAGCCGCCAGAACAGCCCGGCATCTGGGGGCCCATGCCTGGGAAACCGATGTCCAGATCACCCGGGACGGGGTGCCCGTGCTGTTCCATGATCAAGATCTGCTGCGGTGCACGGATGCCCGGACCCGGTTCACGGGCCCGGCATTCAAAAACCGGCATTACCGGTTATCCGCATTTTCCCTGGCAGAGCTTCAAACCCTGGATGCCGGGTCCTGGTTTGAATCTGCCGACCCGTTCTCTACCATCCGGAACGGGCAGGTCCATCCTTCCGCCCTGGCCGGATTCAAAAATGAAAAAATCCCTACCCTGGCACAGGGCCTGGAACTGACCCGATCCCTGGACTGGCAGGTGAACCTGGAACTCAAGGATCACGGCACAGACCCCGACCCTTTTTACACGGTGGACACCACGCTGGCGAAAATCGCAGACGTCGGGATCCGGCCCCACCAGGTGATTGTGTCCTGTTTCAACCATGCCTGGCTGGACCGGGTCCGGCAGCAGCGGCCCGATCTGTCTGTCCAGGCCCTGGTGGGATCATCCCCGGCAGACATGGCCCGGTTCCGGCCCGGCCCCTTTGATGTGTACAACCTCAATGCCGACCTGGTGGACACGGCATTTGTTTCCCGGCTGGTGCACAAAGGATTTCAGGTCAACCTGTTCACGGTGAATGATCCCGCCACTGCCGCCCGGTTCATCCAGGCCGGTGCCGGCGGCATTATCACTGATTTTCCCCAGTTTTTCTGTCCAAAGAATTGAGACGGTCACCACTGGGTGCAGCAGTCAAGGCCAGAAGTGATGGCTCTTCACCGGAAAATTCCTGCTCCAGTTTCCGGGTATTTTCAGAACCACCCCCATTACGGCTGCGGGTGTTTTCTTTGTTCCGTCTGATCAGGACCACCAGCTCATTGAGATATTCTTTCATTTGATTGGCCTGGGCATTCATCTGCTCCGCCGCACTGGCTGATTCTTCCGCGTTGGCAGCATTCTGCTGTACCACACTGTCCATATCGGTCACTGCCTGACTGACGCTTTCGATTCCTTCAGCCTGCTCTCTGGAGGCCTCGGCGATCTCATCCACCAGCGCCCCCACTTTAGAAGAGATTTCCTTGTTGGTCTTAAACGAGTCCTGGGTGGCCTGGGTGAACCGGCTGCCTTTTTCCACGGATTTCATGGTATTGCCGATGAGCACGGCTGTGCTTTTTGCGGCATCTGCGGCACGCATGGCCAGGTTTCTTACTTCTTCGGCCACGACCGCGAATCCGGCCCCGGCCTCACCGGCCCGGGCTGCCTCCACGGCAGCGTTCAATGCCAGCAGATTGGTCTGAAAGGAAATCTCATCAATGGTTTTGACAATCTTGTCCGTTTCCTTACTCGAGTCGGAAATCTCTTTGATGGCAACGCTCATATCTGTCATATGGCGATCCACCTCTTCCACGATGTGCTCGACCTCCCGGGTCATTTCTTTGGCTTTGCCCGCGTTTTCCGCATTCTGCTTCACCATGGAAGCGATCTCTTCCAGTGACGAGGAAGTTTCCTCAATGGATGCCGCCTGTCGTGACGCGCCGTCGGAAAGTTCCTGGCCGTCCTGGGCAATATGTTCGGAGGAGCTGACCATTTGATCCGTCCCTTCCATCACCCCATTGATCACCCTGTTGATTTTACCCACGATTCTTTTAATGGAAACGGCTGCATAAACAATCCCGATAATCAGAGCCGCCAGCATGGTGATTAAAATGACTTTGCTGGAAAGACCGGCCTGGGACTGCAATTTTGTTTCTGCGGATTCTGCCAGATTTCCGCACGCGGTGAACAAAGCATCTTGCTCCTGATCCATGGCGTTTCTCAGGTTGTCCTGAAGCAAGACCTGATCCCGGTATGCATTCACTGATCCCACATACGTCTCCAGAGCCTGTTTGATTTTTTCTGCCCGTTCTTGGAGCATTTCGCTGTTGGATGTTTTTTCCGCCCAGTCATTCCTGGCCGCAGCAAATTCATCAATGCTTTGCACCAGTGCTTCCCAGTTGGCATCCGATGCCCTGTTAAAATAAGACAACGTGTAATTGGACATGATTCTGGCGGTAAGGGCCATTTCATCTTTCCAGAACTCGGCTTCTTCCACCTCTTTGAAGATTTCTTCAAATTCTGACCCCGCCTGTCCGGCCAGCTCGGTTTTGACCGTGTTTGCCGATATATATGCTTCAAAATGCTCTTTGTAAGTATTCATGGCATCCCTGGCCGAAGCAATGTCCTGTGCTTCCTCGGAAGTGATTCCCGGTACTGATTCCAGGCGGGCCAGCATGACATCCCCTTCCCCAAGAAGGGAAAAAGCCGCGTCAGAGGCCGCTTCTCTGCCCGGGGTATCGTCCTGCATCTCATAAAGCATGTATTTATTTGATTCATCTCTGAAAGCGGCTGCCAGTGTTTGAAGTGAATTCACCTGGGTATAAAGCTTCATCACGGCATCCACACGGCTCAGGCCGTAATACCCGGCCCCCCCCACTACCAGCATCAACACCAGCATCAATGCGATTCCAAACGCAATCCTCTTTCCCAAAGTCATTTCTTTAAAAACAATCATCGCTTATTGATTCCTCCCAACAATTTCACAATCCCATTATTTTTGATTCACACATTTTCAAAAACAAAAATCCCATCCCACCCTGTCTTAGGCCAGAAAGAACCGCTTTGTCAAGGATGCGGATAACAATCACCTGCAATAAAATTTCAATACGTCGTTTTAAACACTTTCACCTTGACACTGCCCGGGGCCGGAGATATGTATACCTGAGTATACGATGTATACATCGCAACGCCATTGACCAACGATATTTTAAAAAAGGAATTCATAGCGAATGAAAGTGCTTGTCTTAGGCGGATGCGGCATTCAGGGCCGTACCGCACTGCACGACCTGGCTTCAGATGATCAGGTCACGGAAGTGATCTGTGCGGATGCGCAGTTTGACGCGCTGTCCAAAATCAACCCCTTTACTCCCATGGAAAAAATCATCCTGACAACCATTGATGCGAAAAACGCCGATGATCTGGTCAATGTGATGAAACCGGTGGATGTGGTGATCGATCTGCTGCCAAAGGAGTTTGCCGAGCCGGTGAACCAGGCGGCCCTGACAGCAAAAGTGTCGGTGGTGAACACCAATTACATGTATGACCCCGGCGACATGCACGATAAAGCCGCCGCCGCCGGCATCGCCATCCTGCCTGAGTGCGGCCTGGATCCAGGCATCGATCTGGTGCTGTACGGCAGTGCGTTGCGGCGGTTCGACACCTTGACCGGCATCAAATCTTACTGCGGCGGATTTCCCGAAAAAAGCGCGTGCACCAATCCTTTGAATTATAAAACCTCCTGGATCTGGCGGGGGGTTCTCAGTTCCACCAAGCGGGACTCCACTTTTATCGTTGACGGCAAACGGATAAATATCCCCGGCGCACGCCAGCATGACGTAGCCAACATCCATTCCGTGGAATTTCCCGGCCTGGGCACTCTTGAAGCGATTCCCAACGGCAATGCCGCGTTTTTCACCGACCGCATGGGCCTCGCTGACACCATTGTGAACACGGGCCGGTATTCTTTGCGCTGGCCGGGATGGGCTGCGATCTGGCGCCCTCTCAAGGATCTGGGTTTCCTGGACGAAACCCCGGTGTCCGGCCTGGGAGACGGCACCATATCTCCCATGGATTTCATGGACAAATTCCTGGCCCCCCGCCTGGTTTATCAGGACAATGAAAAAGACCTGGTGGCCATGCTCAACATATTTGAAGGCGTCATGACCGGCAAAAAAATGCGGCTCACATCCACCCTGCTCTTTGAACGGGATCTGGACACGGGCCTGATGGCCATGAGCAAGGGCGTGGCATATTCCGCCGTCACCGCCGCCAAAATGATCGCAAACAAACAGATCACCGACACCGGGGTGTTGTCTCCCATGTTCCATATTCCTGAAGCCCCTTTTCTGGAAAGCCTGAAAAAAAGAGGCATTACCGTGACGGAAACCCTGGAGGAAATCCGGGATTAATGCAGGGAAGTGCGCGGTATTGTACCGCTGATTTTATACCAACCCCAAAAAAGGAGAACCCCCCATGCGTCAGAAAACATTTTTCTCACTGGTCCTGGCACTGACCGCTGTTCTGTGCTTCAGCGCCATGACTTTTGCCGGTACCCTCACAGACATTGTCAAACGCGGAGAACTTCGGGTGGCCGTGCAGTCCGGTGCCGCCCCCTATGCGTTTGTGGACAAACACGGTGAGCACGCCGGTTCCATGATCGATTTTACCAAAGGCATGGCCGATGCCATGGGCGTCAAACTGGTGGTCCTGGATTTTGACTGGGATGGGTTGATTCCGGCCCTGCTGTCCGGCAAGGCGGATATCCTGGCGGCCGACATGACTCCCACCCTGAAACGGGCATTGAAAATCACCTTTACCGATCCCTGGATTGAGGTGCAGCCCTGCATCTTCACCCGTCCTGATACCGACTTCCAGACCCTTGAAGATGTGAACAAAAAAGGGGTCACCGTGGGCGTGCTCTTAGGGTCCACCGGCGAGACCATGGCCAAACAGTACATGCCCAATGCCGAGATCAAATCCTACAAAGGCGGGGGCCGCATGGTGGTCCAGGCCCTGATCGCAGGACATGTGGATGCCGGGGTCAACGATGACCTGGCCGTGCTCACAGTGCTGCCCGATTTTCCGCCCAATTCCGTGCGCCTGCTGGAAAAGCGCCTGGGACAGGGCAAAGACCCCCTGGCCTTTGCCGTGAACCACGATTCGGTCAATCTGTGGCAGTGGATCAACCTGTACTTCAAGACCATCCGGGCCGACGGCACCTATGACAAAAATATTGCCTACTGGATGGAAGGAACGGACTGGAAAAAAGACCATTGATCCGTTGACCAGCCATACCTGAATACCATCGCGGTGACGCGTTATCAAAAACGGGGCATGTCCGGGTCTGTTTTTCGGACATGCCCTTTGGCAAAAGGGATGCGCCTATGCTGGCTGACTTTAACTTGCGGATTATATTTGAATACCTGCCCCTGTTTCTGACCGGGCTCAGGTCCACCTTTTTTATCTCTGCCGTATCCATTTTCCTGGCCCTGATCGCCGGTACCATCGCCTGTGCCTGCCGGATCTCCTCCATCAAACTGCTCAAATATCCGGCCATCGCCTATATCGAGATCATCCGGTCCACCCCGCTGCTGGTGCAGATCTATTTTCTGTATTTCGGCCTGCCCACCCTGGGCATCCGGGTGCCGGAGATCCAGACCGGGATTATCGCGCTGATGCTCAACTCCGGTGCCTATATTGCAGAGATCATCCGGGCCGGTATCACCTCGGTGGATGACGGACAGATCGAGGCCGGCGTAGCCTCCGGGCTCAACTATTTTCAGCGCATGCGCTTCATCATCCTGCCCCAGGCCTTAGGAGCCACCGTTCCCCCGCTGCTGGGCCAGTCCATTGTTCTGGTCAAGGATTCCGCCCTGCTGTCTTTGATCTCGGTCATGGAGTTGACCCGGGTGGGCCAGACCATGACCTCGGAACGGTTCATGCCCACGGAAGCCTTTTTAACGGTGGCGTTCTTTTACATGTGCATCTACTTCTGTCTCAAGGCCCTGGCAGACTGGTCCCAGCGTAAACTGATATACAGGGAGGCGTACTGATCATGATGGCATTTTACTTTTCCCGGCTGGTGGAAATTTTTCCGTTTTTCCTCAAAGGATTGTGGATGACCTCCCAGATCGCTTTTATCAGCCTGTTCACCTGCACCCTTTTGGGCTTTGTCTTAGGCATCCTGCGCTCGGGTAAAAACAAAATCCTCAAGTGGATCATCGGCGTATATGTCTCCTTTGTCCGGGGCACCCCGTTCGTGGTCCAGATTTTTATCGTATTTTTCATCCTGCCGGAATGGGGCATCCAGCTCAAGGCATTTCCTGCGGCGCTTCTGGCCATGGCCATCATGGGATCCGCATTTATCTGCGAAATCGTGGCCGGCGGCATCAATGCCATTTCCAAGGGCCAGTGGGAGGCCGGCACGGCATCGGGCCTGACCCTGATCCAGCAGCTGCGCCTGGTGATCGTCCCCCAGGCCATGAAAGTGATTCTGCCGCCCCTGGTGGGCCAGTATGTGCTGCTCATCAAAGACACCTCCGTGGTATCGGTCATCGGCGTGATGGAACTGACCCGGGTGGGATGGGTCACCGTGGTGAGAATCCCGGAAGGCCTGATGGTGTTTTCCCTGGTGGGTGCCCTGTATTTTGTGATTTCATACCCGTTGATCCTGCTGTCCAACTACCTGGAACGCCGGATGGCAATATAACGATTTTTTCAAGGATACCCGATGATTGAATTCAAGCAAGTGAACAAATGGTTCGGCAAACTCCATGTGCTCAATGACATCAACCTGGACATCGCCCCCGGGGAAGTGCTGGTGATCTGCGGCCCCAGCGGATCGGGAAAATCCACCCTGATCCGGTGCATCAACCGCCTGGAGCCGATCCAGAAAGGGCAGATCATCGTGGACGGCGTACCCGTGCACGACAAGGCCACCAACCTGACCAAGCTCCGGGCCGACATCGGGTTTGTATTCCAGCAGTTTCATCTGTATCCCCACATGACCGTGCTCCAGAACGTCATGCTGGCACCGGTGAACGTCAGAAAAATGTCAACGGCCGATGCTGAAAAGATCGCCAGAGAGAAGCTCACCCAGGTCGGACTCACCGACAAAGCCGGGGCCTATCCGGGCCAGCTGTCCGGAGGTCAGCAGCAGCGGGTGGCCATTGCCAGGGGCCTGGCCATGACGCCCAAAATCATGCTGTTTGACGAACCCACCTCCGCCCTGGACCCGGAAATGATCGGCGAGGTCTTAGATGTCATGGTCAACCTGGTGTCCGAAGGCATGACCATGTGCGTGGTCACCCACGAAATGGGATTTGCCAGAAAAGTGGCAGACCGGGTGTTGTTCATGGACATGGGCAAAATCGTGGAAACCGGCAAACCCGACGAATTCTTTGACAACCCCCAGACCCACCGGGCTGCAGATTTCATCAGCAAAATCCTGACCCATTGAAGTCAGTCTGTCTTAGCAGATTTTTTTAGAAAAAAGACCGAAACCCTGCCACGACCCGATCGATATCAGCGGCATCAATGTTCAAATGCGTCACCAGGCGCACGGGGTTGCCCGGGCTGATGCGGATCCCCTGACCGGCCAGGTGCTGCACCAGAGCCGTCATGTCTGCATCGATACGGGCGTGAACCATATTGGTCTGCACCGCATCCATATCAATATGAATGGCCTTGATGCCGGATAAACCCGCTGCAAGGCGGGCCGCATTGGCATGATCATCCGTCAGCCGGTCAATGTTGTGAGACAGGGCATACAGGCCGGCTGCCGCCAGAATCCCGGCCTGGCGCATGCCGCCCCCCACCATTTTCCGCCACCGCCGGGCCCGGGCGATGAATTCCCTGGAACCGCACAGCACCGATCCCACGGGCGTTCCCAGGCCTTTGGACAGACAGCAGGACACGGAATCAAACAGCGTGGTGATGGCTGTGACATTCACGCCCAGCTTGACTGCGGCATTGAACACCCGGGCCCCGTCCAGGTGAAAGCCCAAGCCATGGCGGTCCGCCAGTTTCCGGGCATCTTTGAGATAATCCATGGGCAGCACTTTGCCGGCCTGGGTGTTTTCCAGGCAGAACAGCCGGGTTCGGGCAAAATGAAAATCATCCGGCTTGATGAAGCGTTCCACTTTGGCCAGATCCAGGGTCCCGTCTGTTTCAAAATCCAGGGGCTGGGGCTGGATGCTGCCTAAAACCGCCCCCCCGCCGGCCTCGTATTTGTATGTATGGGCCGTCTGGCCCACGATGTATTCTTCTCCGCGCTGGCAATGGCTGAGCAGAGCCACCAGGTTGGTCTGGGTACCGGACGCGCAGAACAGGCCGTCTGCCATGCCCGTGACCGCAGCCATGGTCTGCTCCAGCCGGTTCACCGTGGGATCTTCGCCATATACATCATCTCCCACCTGGGCGGTAATCATGGCTTCCAGCATCTGCTGGGTGGGCCGGGTCACGGTGTCGCTTCTCAAATCGATCTGTTTCATGAAAAATGGATTCCTTCCAACGTTGGTGTTATGGATATATTGTGCTGTCCTCATATCACATGCCTGTTGATGACTCAATACAGGAATCTAATATTGAAACCACCGGGTCATTCGTGATATCCATCAAACGGTGAATTTTAATGAAGGATCCAAAAGGAAACCATTGTATGACCCAGTCTCGTGTCTGTCTTTTCATCGGTGTGCTTCTGACGGCGGTGATGTTTGCCATGTCCCAGTTCTACCGGTCCTCAGTGGCGGTGATCTCTCCCAATCTCATGCAGGAGATGGGATTGAACGCCCTGGATTTAAGCCGGATATCGGCCGCGTTTTTCTATGCGTTTGCGCTCATGCAGATACCCGTGGGCATTTTTCTGGACACCGTGGGCCCCAAGACCGCCATGGTCGGGCTGACCCTGGTGTCGGTGTCAGGGGCCGTGATCTTTGCCCTGGGCAACAGTCCGGCCTGGCTGACCTTCGGGCGGGTGCTTTTAGGCATCGGCATGGCCTGCAATTTCATGGGATCGTTGAAACTGCTGACTTTGTGGTTCAAACCCCGGCAGTTTGCCACGCTGTCTGCAATGGTGGTATCTTTAGGAACCATGGGAAACATTGCGGCAGCCACACCTTTGGTACTTCTGGTGGGTCTGGTGGGGTGGCGGCACAGTTTTTTGATCATTGCCGGATTCACCCTGTTTCTGACCCTGGTATTTCTGGCGGTGATCCGGGAGCGAAACGGGAGCGGCACGATGGATACGGCCGATGAAGGGGATATCCGACCCAGTGTATCCCAGACTCTCACCCGGGCATGGGACCTGTTTCACCGAAAAGACTACTGGATCATCTCTTTGGCCACGTTCTGCCGGTACGGCATTTACGCGGCCGTCCAGGCGTTGTGGGCCGGTCCGTTCCTCATCCATGTGCTGAAACTGCCCGCAGTCACGGCCGGCAATATCCTGTTTCTCATGAGCATCGGCCTGATTGTGGGATGTCCTTTGTGCGGGTGGCTGTCCGATTCCGTGGTGGGGGCCCGGAAAACAATCATCATTCCCGGTATGGTCTGCATGGTGGGACTGCTGCTGGGCATGAACCGCCTGACGCCGGATTCCGGCGTGTGGATCACATATCTGGTGTTTTTTTCATTCGGTCTGGCATCCGGGTCCGGTCAGGTCATGTACGCGCACATCAAGGAACAGGTGCCCCGGGCCAATGCCGGTCTGGCCATGACCGGCATCAATTTTTTCACCATGGCCGGTGTGGCCGTGTTTCTCCAGGGCCTGGGCCATGTAATGACCCGGTTTTTTCCCGGGGCATCCTTGACCCTGCCGGCCTTTCACCTGGCGTTCGGGGTGTGTGCCGCCTGCCTGACCGGCATTGCCCTGCTGTACGGCCTGACCCGGGAAACCCTGGAAAGAAAACCGACCCGTTAACTGCCGTTTCCATCCAGAATGGTCCGGATCTTGATCGCCAGATCCCGGCTGGAAAACGGTTTCTGAAGAAAATTCACACCCGTGTCCAGAATCCCGTGATGGGCGATGGTATTGGCTGTATATCCGGACATGAACAGAATTTTGACGTCCGGATATATGGCCTGAACCTGTTTTGACAGATCCCGGCCGTTCATGTTCGGCATGACCACATCCGTGAGCAGCAGGTGAATGTCTGTGTCATGATCCTGGATCCGGGCCAGGGCATCTAAAGGATCTGAGACGGCTATCACCTGATAGCCCTGATTTTCCAGCACTTTTTGGGCCAGCGTCAGAATGGCTTTTTCATCTTCCACAATCAGCAGGGTTTCGCCCTGGGCAGCCGGCAGCGGCATTTCTTTATCCGGCAGGCGCTTTTCAATCTGTTCATCATGACAGGGAAGATAAATCTTGAAAATGGTGCCCGTGCCCGGCTCACTGTATACATTGATGAAGCCGTTGTTCTGTTTGACAATGCCGTAAACAGTCGCCAGCCCTAAACCCGTGCCTTTTCCCTTTTTCTTGGTGGAAAAAAACGGCTCAAACAATTTTTCCCGGGTATGCCGGTCCATGCCGCACCCGTCATCGCTCACGGCCAGTAATACGAAATCTCCGGGTGTGAACCCGGCATGAACCTCGCAATATTGCCGATCCAGTGTGACCTTTCGGGTTTCAATGGTGACGGTGCCGACACCATCAATGGCATCCTTGGCATTCACCAGCAGATTGGCCAGGATCTGATCCATCTGAGTGGCATCCATATAAATGGATCTCAAATTGGCACCCGGCTGCCAGAACAACGTGATATCCTCGCCGATAAGCCGCCGCAGCATCTTGAGCGTTCCTTCGATCAATTCATTGATATCCATCACTTTGGGCTGGATGGTCTGTTTCCGGGCAAAGGCCAGAAGCTGACGGATAATATCCGAAGACCGCCGGGCCGCATCCAGGATTTCCTCAAGATCGGCATGCAGAGGATCATCCGGCGTGGCTTTCATCTGTCCCAGCTCTGCATATCCGATAATCACATTGAGCATGTTGTTGAAATCATGGGCCACCCCACCGGCCAGCCGGCCCACGGATTCCATTTTCTGGGCCTGGTTCAGCTGGGCCTGGAGGTTTTCCCGGGCATTTTCCTGCTTTTTCTCTTCACTGATATCGGTGAACACCACAATCGTGAGCGTACCCGTGGTGGCGGCCAGAAATTTGATCTCCCGGACCGTGTTGTCCTTACAGGTGACCGGATATTCCATGGGATCGATTTCTTCACCCGTCCGCACGGCGGTTTCCATGGCGGTCTGCCAGCGCTGCTGCACGGTTTTCCTCAATTCCGGATCAGGATACGCCAGGGACCACCACTGGCGGGCAGACGGAACGTCCGCCAGAGTATAACCGAATATTTCAGTGAATTTCGGGCTGATGTACAGGACGTTTTCCTGGTCATCTGAAATCAGGATTCCCACGGGTGCCAGTTCTGCAAAGGTTTTAAACCGCTGTTCACTTTCTGCCAGGGCCTTCTGCCCTTTTTTGCGTTCCGATTCGATTTTCAATGTACTCAAGGCATAGGCAAAATCCTGGCCCATCTCGTTGAGAAGCAGATATTCCTCATCCCCTTGAACGATGACGGTTTCCGAAGACACATTAAGATATCCAAAAATTTCGTTCATATGGGACAGCGGCACACATACCGTCAACGGTCCGGCACAGCTCTGTGATACGGGACAGTCGTGACACCCGGTTTTCGGGTTATGGTTCACAACGATTTCCCGGGACGCTTCGGCCTCTATGCAGCACTGGGGTAACTGCCCTTGTGTCAGCAATTCATTCAGTTCTTTTGAATCCTCCATCTTCCCGTCCATGGCCCAGGAAACCGGGATATTGTTTTCATCGGTCAACACGATCATGGCGGACGGGTACCCGCGATGGGCCACCAGCAGCCGGCACCCTTCCCGGATCAGGATATCACGGTCCCGTTCTCTGACAATCAACTGGTTGATATCCCGGATGGCGCGCAACACCTGGTTGAGATGCTGAATGTGCTGCTGGGCCTTTTTCCTTTGGGTGATATCCACAATAGTGGCGACAAAATACAATGGCCGGCCCTGGCTGTCAAACCGTATCACGGCGCTGACATCCGCCCATACCAGCGCACCGGTTTTATGGATATATTGTTTTTCAAACCGGACTGCCTGATTTTTGCCTGAAATCACTCCATCGAGTATGTTCTGGATCCTTTCAATATCTTCTGCCGGTGTCAGTTCCTGCCATGTCTTGCTCTGCAGTTCTTCCCGGGTATACCCCAGAAAATCGGCAAACGTCTGATTGGCATTGATCCGGCCATCGAGATAAGTAAAGGATTTCCCGACATTGGCGGAGTCAAATACATATTTGAACCGGTCCGCACTGTCCTGGAGCTCCCGGGTCTTGCGGGCCACTTCTCTTCGCAGGGCCCGGGACCAGAGAAACATCCCCAGCAGGATCAGCATCAGCGGAATGGTCACCATGGCTAAATAATGAATGATGCGTTCCAGCGGCAATGGTTCTTTTTCAAACATCCCCAGCCATTTGTCATGAATGCGCCGATATTCCCCGGTCTGGTTCAGGATATTCAATCCTTCATTCAACTGCGCCAGCAGTGCCTGGTTGCCGTCTTTGACGGCATAACTGTATTCACCGACAAAAAAATACTGACGGCTCAATCTCAGATGGGTCCATCCTTTTTTTTCGATCATGTGCAGCGCACCGATCCGGGGCACCAGCGCACAATCAAATCGTTTTTCAGACACGGCCTGCAAAACGTCATCCAGATTTTCCAGCATCGTCACCCGGGACATCAAATCATGGTTTGCCAGAAATTCCAGGATAACGTCACCCTGCTGGACAACCAGGCTGAGGTCGGCCAGTTCCGCCGGGGTTTCCGGCGGGGCTGCCTGATTATCGGCCACAACCCCCACATAATGTGACATCATATGAGAGGGGGAAAAATCCAGGGTTTGGTCCCGTTCCACAGAGTAAAACATCCCCTGAATCGCATCGATTTCACCGGTTTCCAAAGCCAGGACCGTATCGGCCCAGGGTTTAAGCCGGATCTGGATATCCATGTTCATTTCCCGGGCAATGGCCCGGGTCAGTTCCACCATGTATCCGTCCGGTACCCCGTCATCATTTATAAATTCAAAGGGTGGATAGTTGTGATCCCCGCCGATGATCACCGGCCGGTCCACGGGCAGCTGAAGCGCGGCGAACCATTTGGCATGCAGCCGGCGGAACGTGCCGTCCGCCATGACCAGCGCCAGGCCTTCGTTGAGCAGGGCCAGCATATCTTTATCCCCTTCCTGGACGGCAAAACAGAAATCCTGGCGAAATTCCTCAACAGGATGCCGGGAGATCTCCAGGCCGGAAATGCTGCTTTCCTGAATCAGGCGAATAGCTACCAGGCGCTGGATAAACACGGCGTCATACTGTCCGGCAGCCAGTTCCTGCAAAGCGATGTCAAAGGAGGGGCGGGTGATGATGTCGATGCCCCGGTCTTCCCGGCGCAGAAATTCTTCGGCATTGTCGCCTTTCATGACGGCCACCTGCCGGCCTTTGAGATCGTTCAGCCGCTGAATACCCGTGGTACCTTTACGCACCACAATAGCGCCGGATAAGGACATGTAGGGAAACGTAAAATCAAACAACGCTTCCCGTTCCCGTGTCCGTCCCACCAGCGGCAAAGCATCCACCTCTCCGGTTTCCAGCCATGTTCGGACCTGGTGCCAGGGACCGCTTTTGAAAGTGACCGACCGGTTCATGGCTGCCAGGGCCGTCCGCATCAGCTCAACGGAAAATCCATATGCCCGGCCGGTTTCATCCACAATGGAAAAAGGAGGATAATCGATTTCCGCTGCGGAAATCACCATTGGTCCTGAACTTTCGGCCCGGCTGTCCGGGACGGTCAGATTGAAAAACACCCACAGGAAAGAAAAGATCAAGATGCCACTGGCAACAGCAGATCGAGGGGATGTGAATGGATTTTTCATAACAGCGTCGATACCCCTTCAACGGTTTGAATGATGTGGTTGCTTAAAGGTGTAGACTGAAATACCCTTTACAGTCAAGCGGAAAAACCCGTATAAAGAAATCATATCAATTTCAACATCGGTATGACAAGGAGACTGAAATGCAGATTTCACCCGAAAAAACACGGATCGGATTCATCGGACTGGGCGTCATGGGACACAGCATGGCCGGCCATATCCTGGACAGCGGATATGCGCTTTGCGTTCATACCCGGACCCGGGCCCGGGCCGACGGGCTTGTAAAAAAAGGTGCGGTGTGGATGGATTCTGTCAGGAAACTGGCAGCGAACTCAGACGTGATCATATCCATTGTGGGGTATCCCCAGGATGTGGCACAGATCTATCTGGATGCAGACGGAATTCTGGAAAACGCGGCAACCGGGTCGGTGGCCATTGACATGACCACCTCGGATCCGGCACTGGCCAGAAAGCTGGCAGCGCAGAGCCGGGAAAAAGGCATCCAGGTGCTGGATGCACCCGTGTCCGGCGGGGACCTGGGTGCCAGAAACGCCACCTTGTCCATCATGGTGGGCGGAGAGGAACCCGTGTTCACCGACATGCTTCCCCTGTTTCAGGTCATGGGCAAAAATATCGTGTACCAGGGGCCGGCCGGATCGGGCCAGCATACCAAAATGGCCAATCAGATCGCCATTGCCGCCGGCATGATCGGGGTGTGTGAAGCCCTGGCCTATGCCAAAAAAGCCGGCCTGGATCCGGACACGGTTCTGTCGTCCATCGGCCAGGGAGCGGCCGGATCCTGGTCTTTGAACAACCTGGGCCCCCGGATGCTCAAAAGCGATTTTGCCCCGGGATTCTATGTCAAGCATTTTATCAAGGACATGACCATTGCCGCGGATTCAGCCCGGGACCTGGGCCTGGACACCCCGGGACTGACCCTGGCAAAAACCCTGTATGAACGACTGGTGGACAACGGGTGCGAAAACGACGGCACCCAGGCTCTGTTCAAACTCTTCTAACTTCCAACCCCGTCCAACCCGGGGTCAGGCCTGCGTTATTGTCGTTATTGGTGTCAATAACGACAATAACGCAGGCCTGATAATCATATAAAGGGCGTAGCAAAAAACAACCGTTGACATTTGCTACTATTAAACTGCGTGGAAGCCAGCTTTCCAGGGGAATTTTTGGGGTTCCCCTGGAAAGCTGGCCGAAGCACTATTAAAAAATGAGAAGACACCTCCCTAATTATAGCAGCGATTGCTATAATACCAGTTATTATTAACATATAGGATTTAGGAGGTGCCCAATGAAATATTACGCCGGAATTGATTTGCATTCAAGTAATAATTATATCGGTATCATCGATGAGAAGGACAAGCGGGTATTCGGCAAGCGGATCAGCAACGATCTGCCGGATGTCCTCTCGGTACTGGAACCGTTCAAAAGCAACCTGGATGGCGTTGTGGTGGAATCAACCTATAACTGGTACTGGCTGGTGGATGGCCTGCAAAATCACGGCTATCAGGTTCATCTGGCCAACCCATCCGCTGTCAAGCAGTATGAAGGATTAAAGTACACCGATGACCGGTGGGACTCCTTCTGGCTGGCCCATATGAAACGATTGAACATATTGCCTGAAGGGTACATTTACCCAAAGCAGCAAAGATCGGTCCGGGATCTGCTGCGGCGAAGGCTCCTGTTTGTCCACCAAAGAACCAGCCAGATCTTGAGTCTGCAAAGCATGATTGCACGGACCCTGGGCATCCGGATGTCTGTCAGGGCAGTTAAAAAACTGACCGATGAAGATATTGACCGGATGTTTGAA
>NZ_APJX01000013.1 GCF_000350545.1 Desulfotignum phosphitoxidans DSM 13687 | reverse complement strand
GGGGTTGGTTAACAACCATAAGGTCTGAAACAAACAATTAGCCACGGCATGGTACTGAAGATTTTCTGGGGTCCAGATGGACCAGGGGCCGTGTATCAAGCATTACGCTGATGCACACTCGCCTTGAACCCGATGGGTGACTGGTGCGGATCAATAAGCCGCAAACCAACACGCCGAAATAACAGGTGCAAACCAGGAATAAAGGCCGTAACTGTTGGACTGACAATAACCGGAGTAAGAGCAGTCAAGGAAAAAGGAAACTTTTTTCACAGGGGAGGTGTTTTTTTCCTTGACTGGCCCTTTAATGGGTGACCCCGCGCGCCGCGTTTAAACTTTGCGGAGGCCGGCGGCGGCGAGGGCGGTGAACAGGAGGGCATTGGCGGGGATCTGGAGGTTGCCGTCGGAGTAGCTGTGGATGAGGATGGCCACCACCGCGCCCATGGTGCCAAGGGTAATGCCCATGGTCTGGCGGCTGCGGCTTTTGAGGCGGATGAATCCGGTTCGGAAGAACCAGTAGAGAAGGACCAGCATCACGGGGATGGCCGGGATGCCGGCTTCGGCCGTGAACTGGAGATAGTCATTGTGGGCGTATCGGGATAGAAGCGAATACCCCGGAGCCTGGTAGGGCGGATATGCCACTGCAAAGGTGCCCGGTCCCGTGCCCGTGCCCGGATAGTCGGCGATCAGGGCCCGGGTGCCTTTCCAGAGATTGCGCCGGTGGGCGATATGATCTTCCAGATTCCCCTGGGTCAGGGTGATGATGCGCTCTACCACCGGGGTGCTGGCCATGACAATCGCGGCCGTCACTAAGATGCCGACCAGCAGATATCCCACCAGCCGCTTGTGCACAAACCCCTTCTTGAACAGCAGCACCACAGCCATGAACACCATGGCCACAGCCGTGCCAGTCCATCCGCCCCGGGACAGGGTCAACGCCTGGCACACAACCAGAAACAAGGCCAGGGCAATCATGCCGATCCGGGCTTCCGGGGATCGTGACCGGGTCAAAAACATGCCCAGCATCATGGGGATGGCCATCTCCAGGAATCCGGCCATGTGGTTGCGGTTGACATAGGTGCCGGTCAAAGAGGTTCCATAACCGGCTTCTTTAGAATAATCCCACCAGGCAAACACCAGGACATCAAACCGCTTGAGCAGCCCCACCACGCATAAAAAAGCCGCCGTGCCCACCACCACCCAAACCAGAGCCCGCTGCTCTTTCCGGGAACGCACGGACACCACCACCAGCCAGAAAAATCCCAGATACGTGGCCAGCATGATCAGTCCCTGAACCGCCAGGGCCGGATGGGGCGACATTGCCGTGGACCACACTCCCAAAGCCGCCACGGGCCCGATCACCCACCAGAGATACCGGCCCGGGGTCAGCCCTTCCCGGATGCCTGTTGCCGCATCCGTGTTCCGGCTGCCGGGCGCCGGTTTCTGGCTCTTTTGCGACATCTGCGACATCTGCGACATCTGCGACATCTGCGCCTCCAGCTCCTGCCGACTACCCCTGCGCCCGCTTTTCCTTTTGTGCGGCTCCTTTTGCAGCTGCTTCACCACCACCATGATCCCGCCCAGCGCCACCAGGATCTGGATCACTGTCTGGGCCCAGGCGTGTACGGAACCCCGCATCAACGGACTCAACGACACGATCACACAAACAATGATAAATGCCGGATTTTTCATAATCATTGGTTGAGCTTGATCAGGGTGTCCAGCACGGTGCGGCGCAACTGCTCGATCCGGCGCAGCGTGAAGGGAGTCAGGGGATTGTTGACCACATCCCTGGAGATGGACATAGAGCCGAATTCACAGTCTTTGGTAGCCAGGGGCAGCATGATGTGCATGGCACTCTGCCATTCCATCAAAGCAGGGTTGGTATTGCCGTTGCTGAACTCAAACATGGGGACCCGCTGTTTCAATTGATTGCACTGGCTGTCGCACAGCTTGAGCTCGATGAAATCCAGGTCCAGAAAAACCGCCACCTCCAGAATCCGCTGCCACAGGGTGTCAATGTCCGGGGATTTGGAGATCTCGATCTGGTGGTTCAGAAAACTGCGGCGCTCATGGCGGAACCCGGCCTGGTCGGTCATGTCCTTGAACCAGCCATAGAACTTGTCTGAAGCCAGGTACTCGAAATATCCCAGCTTGCGGATCATCAGGGCCGCCCCGGCCCCCATGATCACCAGGAAAAGCCCGGCCTGCTCATCCCGCAGATTGGTCACCACCAGGGCCAGTGCGCACAGCCCCAGGGTAATGGAATAAATGACCAGCACGGCTTTGCGGGTGGTCAGGCCCATGTTTACCAGACGGTGGTGAACGTGCCCGTTGTCCGGATGAAACATTTTCCTGCCCCGCAGAAACCGCCGCACGGGCGACAACATTGTGTCAAACAGCGGCACCCCCAGGGCCAGCAGCGGAATGGCAATGGCAGCCCCGGTCTGGCTTTTGATGGATCCCATCACAGACAGGCATGCCATGGCATACCCCAGAAAATAACTGCCCCCGTCCCCCAGAAAAATGGACGCCGGATTGAAATTATACCGCAGAAACCCCAGCACACTCCCGGCTATCACGGCAAAATACAACCCCATCAGATAATCTTGCTTGATAATGGCCAGGATCATCATGACCAGGGAGGCAAACAGCACCACCCCGCCGGCCAGCCCGTCCAGCCCGTCCACCAGGTTGATGGCATTGATGAGCAGCAGAAACCAGAACACGGTCATCAGATAGCTTAAAACGATATGGTCCAGCAGATCGAACCCAAAGAAAACCGCGCCGATCCTGGCACCGCCGGCAAAGGCCAAAGAGGCCCCGATGATCTGAAACAAAAACTTGACTTTCGGCCCCAGGCGCCGGAAATCATCATAAAACCCGATACCGAATGTCACCACTGAACCGGCAAACAAAAACCACAGGCTCTGGTCCACCACCACCCGGGCCGACACATCCGTGCCCACGATTCGCATGATGACCACAGAAATGACAAACACCAGGAATATGGCCCCGCCCCCGGTCCTGGGAATGGCACTGGAATGCACCTTTCTTTCATCCGGCACATCCAGGGCACCGAATTTTTCTCCAAACTTTCCGGCCAGCGGTGTCAGAAAATTGGATAAAATCGCTGCCAGAAAAAAAGATACCAGAATCGTGGTCATACGATCTCCGACATAATCTTGACGATACGCTCGCCGGTTCTGCCGTCCCAAAGTGCCGGGACAGAACCCTTTTTCCACTTGCCGGCAAACAACCGGTCCAGGACCGGTCCGATCCGGGCCGGGTCCGTGCCGATCAGTTCATTGGTGCCGATGTCAACGGTTTCCGGCCGCTCCGTGCTGTCCCGCAGGGTGATGCACGGTACCCCCATCACCGTGGTTTCTTCGGTGATCCCGCCGGAATCCGTGATCACGGCTTTGGCATGTTTGACCAGATAGTTGAACTCCAGGTAGGGCTGGGGCGCCACCAGATGCAGGTTGTCCGGCACATTTGCCATCTCTTTCAAGGTGCGGGCCGTTCTCGGATGCACGGGAAACACCACGCCAAGCCCCCGGGCCGCCTCCCCAATGGTTGACACCAGCCTGGAAAATCCCTCCAGTGCATCTACATTGGCCGGCCGGTGCAGGGTCACCACAAAATAACTGCCCGGTTCCAGCCCCAGTTCCTCCCAGAACGCCGGGGGCGTAAGCCGGTCCATGTTGGTCATCAATGTATCGATCATGGTATTGCCCACAAAAAAGATCTGATCTTCCTGAATCCCTGCCTGCCGCAGATTGGCATTGGCCTTTTCACTGGTCGTAAAAAACCAGTTGGTGATCGCATCGGTCACCACGCGGTTGATCTCCTCGGGCATGGTCCAGTCCCCGGACCGGATCCCGCCTTCCACATGGGCCACGGGCACGTTGCGTTTCCGGGCTGCAATGGCGCAGGCCATGGTGGAGGTCACATCCCCCACCACCAGGCACAGGTCGCTGGGATCTTCCATCAGCAGTGTCTCATACCGCACCATGATGGCCCCGGTCTGCTCAGCCTGGGTTCCGGACCCCACCTCCAGGTTCACATCCGGTTTGGGGATACCCAGCTGGTCGAAAAAATCCCCGGACATGCAGGCATCATAATGCTGGCCCGTGTGCACCAGCCGGAAATCCAGGTGCCCGCCCTGATCTTTGAATGCGGTGAGTGCCCGGATAATGGGCGCGATTTTCATGAAATTGGGCCTTGCCCCGGCAATGATATCGATACGTTTCTGCTTCAGCTTCAATGAATACGTCCTTGTTTTTTTCTGTTTCTATCTTTTCGGCATTTCTTATTTTTTGACTGCGGTTTCCAGCTCTGCCAGCATTCGGGCGGCCAGGTTTTTCCGGTCATATTCCGGTGCGGCAGCCAGGCAGTTGTGTGTCATTTTTTTGTACACGTCCGGATCATGGGCCAGCGTCTGTAATCCCCGGCACAACGCATCGGCATTTTCCGGCTCAAACAACATCCCCACCCCGTGCTTTTCCACCATTTTTGCAGACTCTCCCATCACCCCGTGCAGCACAGGAATACCCATGCCCATGCACTCAAACAGCTTGGAGGGAATCACCGTGGTGAACAGCGGGGTTTTGCGCAGATGAATGATGGACACATCCAGCAGGGACCAGTATTTTGCCACATCTTCCTTGGGCACGGAGTCGATAAAAATTACATTGTCCAGGTCCATCTCTTTGGCTTTTTCCAGCAGATGCGCTTTTCTGGCCCCATTGCCCAGCAGAATGAACCGGAACCGGTCCCCCCCAGCCTGGTGCCGCACCTGATCCGCTGCTTCCAGAAGCGTTTCCAGGGCATGGGCCATGCCGTGCGTCCCGATATATCCCGCCACAAATTTGCCTTTCAGGCCGTATTGCGCAACCAGGTGATCATCCTTTTCCCGGGGCCGGAAACGCTCCAGGTCCACCCCGTTGGTCACCACAGTAATCTTGTCTCCTGGAACCCCCCGGCGGATCAGGGTGTTTTTAAATGAATGGGTGACCGAAACAATTTTCACTGCATGGTGATACAAAAATATCTCGATTTTTTCAAGCATCCGGATGATCAAAGAGGATTTCATGGCCCCCACAGCCTTAATGGATTCCGGCCAGATATCCCGAAGCTCAAACACAAACGGGATCTGCCTCATCCGGCTGATCAGAAACGCGGCACAGGCGGAAAAAAACTGAGGAGAGGTGCTGATCACCAGATCCGGTGCCTTGACCCTGGGCGAAATCCCCACAGCCGACACCATAAAACTGACATAATCCAGGATCCGCTTTACAAACCCTTCATTGGCCGTGATATAGCTCCACACCCGGATCACATCGATGCCTTCCATGTTTTCGGTCTGCACCAGCTTGTTTTTATACCCTTCATACACCCGGCCGCTGGGAAAATTGGGCACACAGGTCATCACCGTGACCCGGTGTCCGGCCCTCACCCACTCCCGGCAGTGCTCAAATGTCCGGCTGGCCGGGGCATTCACTTCCGGCGGAAAATTGTCGGTGATAAATAAAATATGCATCGTCAGCCGGGGTCAGGCCTGCGTTATTGTAGTTATTGCCACACATGTAATAAAAAAGGTTCAATAACTACAATAACGCAGGCCTGACCCCAAATCTCCTTTAATTGAAATAAAATGTCATGAAGGATGTCTGTCCAGGCGGGGTGAGTATAAGGCATTTGTTGGGGATGGATCTGCCGAACTCGGGATGATACAGGGTGTCTGTCAGGGTGCAGTGTGCATCAGTGGAGAAATTGATCCTGAGATCTTCCAGGGCGATTACCTGTTTTTCCAGATCCACCTCTGCACCGGGATACAGATGATAATACACGGCCATGTGATGTCCGGGGTTTGATAGGGTGTCCGTGATCTCCAGGCGGTCGTGACCCAGGATCCATTTCCGGCAGTGCAAAGGCCCGCCCCCCTGCCTCACATACCCGTCATGGCAGCACTGGATCTGCACCCGGCCATCCGGCAGTTCATCGATGCGCAGATCTTTCGGATACGCCCGCCGGGCCACCCGGAACCCGCCCCAGACCTCGGAGGAGTTTTTCTTGTCCACGCACACGGTGTTGTGGGCTGCGGTCCCTCTCTGGGCCAGCCTTTCAGCCGAAGCACCATAACAGGAAATACCGGAATTCACCAGAATCCGCCTTCCAGCCACAGACAGCTCAAAACTCAACGTGTCGGCATGGGCATGGCCCGGCAGATAATCCGGCCCGATCCGCCCCACATCCGCCAAAAGCAGCACATGCCCGGCCTGGACCCGCACATATCCGGTCTCCGGAAGATGTGTCACCCCTGACTCTGAAGGCTGCGCCCCCCCGGGCTCCGGAATCGGCGCCCCCGCCTGTTCCGCTCCGCCCCCGAACAAAAACCCCAGCCGTCCGGCATAGTCTTTCAGCTCCCCGGGCGCCGCCGCAATCCCCAACGCCGCATCATTGAAAAACGCGATCTGCCCGTCCGGATGACACATGGCATCCAGCCACGCCACCATTCCGGGAATATGTTTGCCGCACAGTTCCGCAAGGTCATGCCCCCTTACATAAGCCCGGGTCACATTCACCAGATCCAGCAGATCCTCCAGCACAATGGCATGATACATGGGGCTGAGCTCAGAATGCCCGCCATCTTCCAGCACCTGCTCCGGAATCTGCTTTTTCAGAATCTTTGCCCCTTTGGCCAGCCAGGCATCCGCCTCTTTGCCCTGGAAAAAAAGTCCGGCAAACACCAGGGCTTTGGCATTGGCCAGCAGATGATTGCCCAGCAGGTGAAACTCCAGCCGCCGGAACAGATACCGGGCCTGAACGGACAGGCTGTGTACGACATCGTCCTCCAGCCCATCCCCGGCCAGCCCCCATTTGATCCAGTTGACCACCCGAAGCGAAATCGGATAAGGCTCCCACCCGTTCCCGGCCCCCGGCGGATTCTCCCGGATCCACCTGCGGATCAGCCCCTGATGCAGCGCTCTCTTCCCTTCCGCCCCCCTGCACCCCAGATCATCAAAATAATGCAGGTTATACAGCCACAGCTTTTCCCACGCCGGATTGTTCCAGTCTTCAGGACTTTGAACGGTATGCGTCTCATTCAAAAAAGTGGGGGTCAGGCCTGCGTTATTGTCGTTATTGATGGATTCGGGTTTTGGGCAGGGGAGGTGCCAGATGCCTTGGGGATTTCTTGGATCTGGGGCCGGGGATATATCCGGCCGGGGCTGGTGGAGCCGGAACCACACCCGCCCATAAATCTGGACCGGCTTCAAGTACCGCAGGGTATGGAAATATTGCACGACGATGAAGATGCCAATCAAAAGGGATCAGAAATCGCAAGATTAATGCCGATAAAATCTTTGACATTATGTGTTACCAATTTCAGATTATGGGACACGGATAAAGAACCATTAAAATAGTAAATCAATATATTTGTATCGATCAGATATTTCATATCCGGTCCCATTCATCACGTATGCTCCGGACTGCTTCTGCCGGATCAGAAATGGAACTGATTCCATAAAAAGTTTCAGGAACAAACTTTTCTTTTTCTGTCTGTATAGAATCATCAGCAGGGAAAATTATTACTTCAACTTTGTTATACTTAAAGTCTTTGGGAATATTGATTACACAACCCAATTTATCCAAATCGACTATTTGTCTGATTGCTTTCATGATAACACCTGCCCCGCTTTGTAATTTTAAAAACCAACATGGTGTATGATAGTCTTGATACACAACCTGTCAAGACATCCATTCACCATTGGTCATGGATACATTTAAATTCATGATACCCCTTGCCGACAGATATTTGCAACCCAAAAACTTTTCTCACGTTTTTGAAAAACAAAGCTTAAAACTCCAAATAACGACAATAAAGCAGGCCAGACCCCCAAACCAAATGCGTCACCCCTGCCCGGGGATCAGAATATCCGCCCGGACCGGGAAATGATCCCCCGGACTCTTCGGGATCACCCGGGCGTTTTTCCGTCCAAGGGCGGCGGAGACAAACAGAAAATCGATCCTGGGCGCGATGGGAAAATCCAGCTTGGTATAGGTGCCTTTGAAATAATCCAGGGACGGCCAGAGCACATCATCGAACCCGGGGCAAAGCTGGCGGACGGTTTTCGAAAACGGGATGGTGTTGAAATCTCCGCCCAGCACCACATGATCGGGATTCTTCTTGTCCAGCCATGCCATCAGTTCTTTGACCGACCGGCTGCGGGCCGATTCTCCCATGAGCTCTTTTTTGACAAACCGCACCATCAGATCTCGGGAGACCGGCACCCGGTCATTTCCCGGGGTGACGAACCCGACCCGGTCCAGATGCACGTTCACCACCCACACCCGGGTGCCGTGCATGTCAATCTCCACGGCAACGGCACCGGCCCCCCGCCGGCTGTCAGTAAAATATAAGATGTCATGACCCAGCACGGGCAATCCTGACAGGATGGCAATCCCCATCTGCGTCAACTGGTCTGAATCATGATCCGGCAGAAAAACAAACCCGGGCCGGTTCAGCTGCCGGGACAGATACGCGGCTTCCTTCTCCCCCCGCACCTCCTGGAGCAAAAGCACATCCCGCACCCCGCAGTCCCGGATAAACGCGGCCACCTGGTCACTGTCCAGGGGATTGCCCCCCACAATATCCCCGATATTGCAGGTCATGACGCTGACGGCTTGTTTCATTTCATCCCCTGTCCTGTTCAGGGCAAACCCCATGGGCAGCCCGATCACCACCAGGATCAGTACCCCTGAAACAATCAACCCCCTTGCATGGCTGTGAAGATGCCAATTCATTTTTGATACTGAGCCCCTAATAATGAGTTGACAATCATGGTTAAGCCAGCTAAGCTAACCTTTAATAATATCCAATAACATCCGACCAAAGAGAGGTATCCAAATGGAAGTGATAAATATTTTTGATGCCAAGAACAAACTTTCCAAACTGATATCCGATATTGAAACAAAAAACACATCATATCTGATATGCCGCAATGGAAAACCCGTTGCTGAAATAGTCGCACACAAGGCCAAAAACCGGTTAAAAGGCTCTCCCGAACTGCATGTTGATATAAACGGGGCGCTTTTTGACGATGATATGAGCGGAGACTTTGAATGTCTGCAATAATGCTTGACACCTGTGGATTGATCTGGCTTGTAAACGGAGGCGGCAGGATTTCACAAGACACATTGAAATCAATTGAACAAGCCGATATTGTCTATGTAAGTGCCGCAACCGCATTGGAAGTCGGATGCAAAGCGGCCATAAAAAGACTCGAACTGCCCATGGATGCGGAAAAATGGTATGAAAAGGTTCTTTCAATCCACGATCTTGTTGAAATACCGGTAACCGGTAAAATTGCATTATTCTCAGCCTCCCTACCGCTTATTCACAAAGATCCGGCCGACAGAATTATTATCGCTACTGCCATTTTAAACCGTCTTCCTGTTGTAACGCATGACAGCCGGTTCCACCGATATTCAGTTGAAGTCCTCAGGTAATCGCGAAAATGGTGTCCGATCAGCAATCGGGATCATCACCTCTGCTCGGCCCAATACCCAATCCCCCAACAATTATTTTTCCAGGTGATAGCCTGCCCGCAAAAATTTGTGACAAAATGCAAGAAACACATATGCAAAAACGTGAAGATCTTTGAAAAACTCGTTGTTATTTCGTGAAATAACAATCGCGCTAATTCTTAAAAGCCGCTTTTTGCTCCCAAAAAGTGCACTCTAAGCCCATTTCAGCCCTTATATTAAGCATCATTAGCTGTAAAAACAATAAGTTGCCAGGGTCAGACCCCCTTTATCATTTGACAATATCTCGATACCGAAAACCGGACAGTCTGCCCATCTCAGCAGCCGACCACAACCTGAAGATCAAAAGTGTTTTCTATAGGCCGCAGAATCTTTTTTGAATTTCTTTCAGTTTGCGCCTCAATTAAACGTCTGGCGACATCCCGAGCGATCTCCAGGGTCTCGGCAATCGTTCTGCCCTGCGCTACCAAACCCTGGACATCAGAAGATGTTGCTAAATAATATCCTTCTGGCAACTGCTCTATATGGAGATTGATCATAGTTTCCATTATTTTCCTCCCTGGTCCAGCCCCCCAAAAAAAAAATGCATATTTTTCAGTATATGCAGCACACATGGAAAGTCAATCTATAAATACCCATTGCGGTCACAGGCTGTGCCGATGATCACTTAAAACCCCTTTTTAGCATCAAAAAGTATACGCTAAGCCCGATTTGAGATCAATTTTAAATGAAATAATGTGAAAAAACAAATGGTTAACTGGGTTAGACCCCCACGGCAGTTCAAGCAGGATGTGCGGCTATGTCAAAAAAGATATGGATTGAAGGTTCATACTACTTTACCCCAACAATTATTTTTCCAGGTGATAGCCTGCCCCCAAAAAGTGCACTCTAAGCCCATTTCAGCCCTTATATTAAGCATCATTAGCTGTAAAAACAATAAGTTGCCAGGGTCAGACCCCCTTTATCAGTTGACAACTTATGACAACTTATGATAATCATAGATCATGGAAATTCTTCAGATGCCTAAATTTAAGAAATTCGCTAAAAAGCTTCCACGACACCTCCAGCAGGTTTTGTTGGATGCGGTGGAAGATGTTATTTCACAAAAAAATAAAGGATCAACATGTTAACAGCAGAACAGGTGATAAAAGAAATATACCTCCTTCCAATGGAAGAGAGAAAAAAAATTTGTCATAGAATTTAATTTCCAAATTCCGGGATCAGGCCAGTGCACGGGAGTCAGCCAACTTAACACTTATCAGTTCAGCAGGCTATTCAAAAAAGAATATAATAAGTTGCCCAAGGAAATTAAAAAAAACTTTGATGAAAAGTTATCTCTATTTTTGAAAGAACCGTCACAGTAAACTTTTGTCAATACCGAGTTGCCGACACACAGCTGCAATCGTACCAGCCTTCAAATCTTTTTGACCCCAATCCGGAATAGTTGTTCCTTTTTCTGTTGTCGGGTTGAACCATTTTCGATGTGAACCACCACTACGACGAGGGATTTCTTTGCATCCCAGACTTTTTAACTTTTTAGTCAGTTCTCTGTAATTCATACTTCAGCCATAATCAATGAATCAAAAAGTACTGGTGAACCCGTATTTTCTGTCCTGATTGTTGCTGGAAGTTGTTTGCCTGAATCAGCATAAAGTTCAAACACAGCTAAAACTGCATCATTCACACATGTATTAAGTTCTTCGATTTTATCAATTTCTGTAATTAATTCAGGTATCAAAGGGCTTGTTATTGTCCAACCACCTTCCACCTGGGGTTCCAGCAGCAAAGGAATTTTCAACATTTTTTTCATGGTCATATCCTTTATTCTGTTATTATTTCAGTAATCATTCATCATTTTTGCAAACATCTGTCTTGAGTCTATAGCAGTTATCGCCGAAAATAACAAATTCCATCATACCGGTTCATTACAGATCCGGCCTGGAGGGCGAGCCAGGGATTGCGCTCCAGATCATGGGGTCATACTTTACCCCCCAATAACTACAATAAAGCAGGCCTGACCCGCAAGGCGGTGACCCCGACGGCCTTGCGGGTGCGGAGGGATTCTTTTGCTGCAAACGTACACGCCGTGGTCCGGGCCAGGGAGTCAAAGGGGATGGGGGAAGGGGCGCCGGTTTGAACGGCCTTCAGGAAGGCGGCGATCTCCTGGGTGAACCCTTTTTTCTGGCTGCCTTTGAGGCGTTTTTTGCCGCGCCGGCCCATGCACCGGGTGGTGCAGAAATTGTCCATCACAGCGGCGGACTCATCGGCAAACACTTCGCAGTATTCCTTGGCAAGATCAGACGGCCCCACAGCCACATAACAGATCTGGGCCACGGACCCGTCCCTGTACTTGACGGCAATGGTCACATTGTCCTCAGCCATCAGCGCGGCATTGGTGCTGTCCACACACATGGCCTGGACCGCCACGGGGTCGGCCCCGATCACAAAAGAGGCAAAATCGATAAAATGGCAGACCTCTCCCACAATGCGGCCCCCGCCCACCTCCGGGTCCTGGACCCAGACATCCGGGGGGATGATCCCGGCATTAATCCTGTAATTGACCATCATGGGGGTCTGGCGGCCCTGGAAGTAGTCGCGGATGAATGCGGCATGGGGGGAGAACCGGCGATTGAAGCCGACCATGAGGATTGGTGTGGAGTGAGGCGTGAGGGGTGAGGAGTCAGGCGTGTGGGGGGATTTGTGGAGGGTCTGGTGGATGGTCTGGAGGTCTTCCGGATTCAGGCACAGGGGTTTTTCCACAAACACGTGCTTACCCGCTGCCAGGGCCGCTGTCACAAACCTTGCATGGGAGTTGTGCCGGGTGGTGACAAACACGGTGTTGATCTGTTCATTGTCCAGCACCACCTGAAAATCCGTGGTGGCACAGGAAAACCCCTCTTTTTGTGCGGTCTGGCCGGCATTCATGCCCGTGGCAGTGCACAGGGTGTTCAGATGCACATCCGGCTGTTTTTTCAGGGCATCATCGATATCAAACCGGTGGGTCACCAGTTTGGACGAGGTCACGGCCCGGTCCGCGTCCTGCCGATTTTTCACAACACAGCAACAACTTCTCAACATGGGGGTAACATGGGGGTAACATGAGGGGTAACTTGGGGGGGGAAGCGGCGGTTGAAGCCGACCATGAAAAAGGAAGGAAGGAAAGAACGCTATATCAAGAAAGTGAAAAGCAAGAAAAATTCAACTGCAAAGACGATTAAAAATATGACAATTCTGCGGGATTCGCCAAACCCTTCTTCATGCCATTTAAAATTATTCAAAAATTCCGGAGCTGAAAGAATCTCTTGCTCTCCTTTCTCTATCTTTTCAAGCAACCCTTTTACCATACGTATGTTCGGTTCATTTCCGGATTTTTCAATGAACTTTTTCCAGAGGTCAGCCGCCGATTCGATGTGGTTCATATCATAGAAAACAGCGCCAAGCTTGAACAGGATATTGGGATCATCGGGCCGCTGCCTCAGGCATTTTTCATAACATGAAACCGACTGGGAAAATTCCCTCTGGCCGGCATGTCTTCTTGCCATGTAATACAAAGCTTCAAAATGCATCGGATCAAATTCAAGCGCCTTTTTATACCGGATATCGGCATATTGGTCATTTCCCATTAAGGCGTGAACAGCCCCTCCAAATGCATATTTTGAAGCCTTGTTGCGAAGAGATGCCCATATCGTATATATGGCAAGGCCAAGTCCTATTATTGTTGCTAAAATTATTCTGATCATTTCCATTACAGGCGGCATTTATGCAGACATCTTTTTTAATTGTTTCATATAATCCGATTCCCGCCATTTATACGTGTCCTCCCAGCCCAG
This sequence comes from Desulfotignum phosphitoxidans DSM 13687, assembly GCF_000350545.1. Classification (GTDB taxonomy): domain Bacteria; phylum Desulfobacterota; class Desulfobacteria; order Desulfobacterales; family Desulfobacteraceae; genus Desulfotignum; species Desulfotignum phosphitoxidans. The sequence goes on along the minus strand of NZ_APJX01000013.1, from coordinate 91,431 downwards.
GGCATGCACGCCAGCAGCAGCACCAGGATTCCCCAGGCCTGACCCCCGGCTTATTACTATTATGCCCATTCAGGCTCTGGAATGTCCAGCTGTTCCATGGAAAAGCCAGGATCAAACGGAATATCTGTTTCAAGCATCTCTTTTGCGCCGATTTTCAACGACTCCAGCAGCGCATCCCGGGTTCTTTCCTGTGCGTTGACTCCGGGTAAATCCACCAACCAGCCGATCCACCACCCCTGTGTTTCTTTGATTACCGCCCTGAATTTCATTATCTACCTCACAAATTCAATGTCCAGGTCTTTACATATTTACCTCCCACAGATTTCATAAATCCATGACAAGATGATACCCAAAATCTAAGCAACCCTGATTCCGGTTCTGAGGATTCTCTTAACAAACGGATTATTACTGTTAAAATCTAAAGGATTATATGGTATTGGCTCAAGGTCGCAACTGATGCTTAATTTAATACGCCTGATCTTGTCTCTGTCGCCAAAACGTTCACCTTTAAATGCGGTTGACACGATAGCCAGATCAATATCGCTCCAGTCATTGAATGTTCCCTGGGCATAGCTCCCAAACAGAAACGCGCGTTCTACCTTAATATTATTATCTTCCAGTTTTGCTATAAACTGGTTAATAATTTTCAATATTTTATCTGGGATTTCAGCCATATCATCGTCTCGTTAATTTTTTGATAATAATCTGCACTAAATTTTCTTGTACACCTTTTATAAAATTCGCTCTTGTATTGAGGGTATCTTACTTCCAGATTAAAATCATTCACTTCATCCAGCAAAATTTCTTGTTCCATAGAAAGATCAAGTTTACTGAGACGGGCCAATTTCACAAGATTGTGGGTTTTGGGTGGTAATTGGTTGTTATTCGCTTGAACATATAAAGCTTTTAAAATTTTTTCTAAAACCAAATGTCCTATGAATAAACACCAATCATATTTGGCTGCACTAAACAAACTTTGAACAGTATCCCAATCGTGATCTGCACTGTCGAGCCAATATTTAATATGTTCTTTTATATCCACATTGCACCATCTTTTGAACTCAATCAGAGTTGCCTGGAGCCTAACGCTTAACTATATACCAATTCTATGTTTTACCCAACATTCCCCTTTATCATATTTTTCAGTATATGCAGCACACATGGAAAGTCAATCTATAAAATACCCATTTCGGTCACAGACTATGCCGATGACCATACTTTACCCCACCCAATAACCACAATAAAGCAGGCCCCGAGTCCTTTTTCTGTATAAATCGGTTTTCAACAAATAGCAAATTCAATGGGGTGTTTTGGATGATGGGTTTTGGGTAGGGGGGTTCTGGTTGGTAGGGATTGGGGATTGGGAGGAGAGAGAGGTGGGATCAGGATCTGGGGATGGGGGTGGTGCGGAGGACGGCCCCGGCGAGGACAGCAAACAGCAGGACCCCGGCTTTTTTTACTTAAAACTTAACACTTAAAACTTAAAACTCCCAATAACTACAATAACGCAGGCCTGACCCCGAAGTTTTCTAAACTTTGCGGAGGCCGGCGGCGGCGAGGGCCGTGAAAAGGAGGGCGTTGGCGGGGATCTGGAGGTTGCCGTCGGAGTAGCTGTGGATGAGGAGGGCCACCAGAGCGGCCATGGCGCCCAGGGTGATGCCCTGGGTCTGGCGGCTGCGGCTTTTGAGGCGGGTGAATCCGATTCGGAAGAACCAGTACACGGTCCACAGCATCACGGGGATGGCCAGGATGCCGGTTTCGGCGGGGAATTGGAGAAAGTCGCTGTGGGCGTATCTGGGGAGTCTTGCATAGCCCGGGGCCTGGTATTGTGGGAAGGCAATGGCATATGTTCCCGGACCGGTGCCGGCGGCCAGGTTGTCCTGGATCATCGCCCGGGTGCCGGCCCAGATATTTCTTCGGCCTTCAAGTTCGTCTTCCAGCTCTCCCTGGGTCAGGGTGGTGATCCGCTGCACCACGGGGGTGCTGGCCATGATGATCATGCCGATGACCACCACGGCGCCCAGCAGGGTTCCCACCAGGCGCTTGTGAACAAAGCCTTTTTTCAGGAGCAGCACGACGGCCATGAACAACATGGCAACGGCTGTGCCGGTCCATCCGCCCCGGGACAGGGTCAACGCCTGGCACACAACCAGAAACAATGCCAGGCAGATCATGCCGATGCGGGCCTCCGGGGAGCGGGACCGGGTCAGAAACATGCCCAGCATCATGGGAATGGCCATCTCCAGGAATCCGGCCATGTGGTTGCGGTTGACATACACCCCGGTCAGAGACAGGCCATAAAATTTTCTTCCCAGCTCTTCTGTATAATCCCACCAGTGGAACACCAGGATGTCAAACCGCTTGAGCAGCCCGACCACACACAAAAACACGGCCGTGCCCACCACCACCCACACCAGGGCTCGCTGCTCTTTCCGGGAGCGCACGGACACCACCACCAGCCAGAAAAACCCCAGGTACGTGGCCAGCATGATCAGTCCCTGAATCGCCAGGGTCGGATGGGAGAGGCGGGATCAGGATCTGGGGATGGGGGTGGTGCGGAGGACGGCCCCGGCGAGGACAGCAAACATCAGGACCCCGGCCAGGCAGCCCAGGGCGTTGATGGCCACGTCCTCCCAGGACCCGGTGCGAAGGGGTGAAAAATGCTGCAACCCTTCCATCAGGGCGCTGAATATAAACACAAACAGCACTGCCCCGGCCCGGCCCCGCAGGGAGTTAAATCCGGCACTGCCATCGTTAAACATCACCCGGTACAAAATGTCGGAATAATAATCAGCCAGCTCTTTTTCAATGAAGCTGTCCGTATTCTTTTTTATTATTTATCTCTTCTCTTCCAAGAATGAGTCCGGAGTCGAATCCTTTTTTTATATATTTTGCTGCAGAGGAATTTGGCATACACTCTTCTGGAAACTTTGTTTGTAAAGTAACACCTGTAATACGTTCTATTTCATCAACAGGTACGTTTTGTTTGATCATTTCTATTGCAGCATCGTATTTTGCCTGCTTAATACCCAGCCTAATTCCTTGCTTTTCAAAATCATCGACAACTTTATCTATTACCCTTTTCATTATATCATGTAGATTGTATTGATCTCTCATAATTCCAACTCGCCCTTATGTTTAAATTTTCCATGATTTTATACCATGTAGATACACATAAGGCCTGCGCTGTTGGCGCAGGGCAAGGTTCATGTTATTTCAGCAGGGCTAGAATCTCCGAGATGTCTTTTGCGGTGTGGATCGCCTTTGTAATTTCTACCAGTGTATCCAGGTCATCAATTTCATTCACCCTGGCCATCACAGTGCCGATGTCTCCAGGGAATTTAACGGCCATGCTAAGCTCTATGGTTTCTCTGTAACCTTCCAGCTTACCTTCCAGCTTGCCCTCGTTCTTTAATTTCTCAGCCAGTGTCATAATATATTCTCCTGTCTCTTTAGAAATAGCCTCTTCCGCTATTTCCTTTATTTGTTTCACCGATAATTCATCATCTTCCAGGGCCGATGCCAGGTACCTGACCACCACCTCAATCCATTGCAACCCGGTTTCTTTTTCCATCAATTTACGCATAAGTGCCAATATACCCGGCAGCTTCTGTCGTAAATCCGGATCTCTGATGTGTTTGAACAGCAGCAATATCACCCGGCTCATGATGGTCCCTTTGATCTGATCATCCGAGTACCGGTGCAGGTCGTACAGTTCAAACGCAAAATCCGGGATGTACCCGGCAAGCCCCTCCACCGGCCCGGACAGCAAGGATGACAGCCGCTCTGTATTTTCCGGCCACTCCTGCCTGGCGTGACATACCAGCAGCGGAATCACAATGGGAAGACGGACCGGCTTTTCTTCATGCTGCTTAATATGCAGCCGCCATATCTTGACCATGTATTCCAGCAACTGGAGATGCACAAACCGATCATAGTAGCTTTTGTGTTCAAACAGCACATAGATGAATCCCTGGCTGCCGTCTGTCAGTTTCACCTTGTAGAGCATGTCGGAATAATAATCAGCCAGCTCTTTTTCTATGAAGCTGTCTTTACTGATCTCCAGGCTGTTCAGGTCCACCAGTTTCAGCACTTTGTCCGGCAGTTTGTCGGCTAAAAGGCTGCGGGCATTTTCCTTATTGCTGTAGACATCCCTGAACACCTTGTCATGGGGATTGACCACCTTGCTGTTATTTTTCTCGTCTGTCATGATGGAATTTTACCCTTCGGGGGGGATTCAGTCAAAGCTTATCGTGCTTCATTCCGCAAAGCATCAAGAACATCCAGAGGCGAAATTTTTGCATGAAATACTCCCCCCTATCATCTTTTTTCTTATCTTAGATGCTGCCCCATCGTTTGTCAACGTCCAACAACACCCGATACTTTACCCCCCAATAACTACAATAACGCAGGCCTGACCCCGCGTTTACGGGGGTGCTGGCCATGACGATCAGGCCGATGACCACCACGGCGCCCAGCAGGGTTCCCACCAGGCGCTTGTGAACAAATCCTTTTTTCAGGAGCAGCACAACGGCCATGAACACCATGGCAACGGCTGTGCCGGTCCATCCGCCCCGGGACAGGGTCAACGCCTGGCACACAACCAGAAACAGGGCCAGGCAGATCATGCCGATGCGGGCCTCCGGGGAGCGGGACCGGGTCAGAAACATCCCCAGCATCATGGGAATGGCCATCTCCAGGAATCCGGCCATGTGGTTGCGGTTGACATACACCCCGGTCAGAGACAGGCCATAAAATTTGCTTCCCAGCTCTTCTGTATAATCCCACCAGTGGAACACCAGGATGTCAAACCGCTTGAGCAGCCCGATCACACACAAAAACACGGCCGTGCCCACCACCACCCACACCAGGGCCCGCTGCTCTTTCCGGGAGCGCACGGACACCACCACCAGGTAAAAAAACCCCAGGTACGTGGCCAGCATGATCAGTCCCTGAATCGCCAGGGCCGGATGGGGGGACATCACCGTGGACCATACTCCCAAAGCCGCCACCGGCCCGATCACCCACCAGAAATGCCGGCCCGGGGCCAACCCATCCCGGATACCCGTGAATGCTGAATCCGGACTCCGGCTGCCGGATGCCGGTGACTGGTTCTTTTGCGACCGCTGCGCCTCCTGGGGCTTCTGCGACTTCTGCGCCCCCTGCCCCTCCTGACCCTCCAGCGCCTGCCGATCCCCCCTGCGCCCACTTTTCCTTCTGCGCGGCTCCCTTTGCAGCTGCTTCACCACCACCAGGATCAAACCCAGAACCACCAGGATCTGGATCAATGTCTGGGCCCAGGCATGCACGCCCCCCCTTGTCAAAGGCGAAACAACGATCAAGAAACAAACAATCAAGAAACCCAAATTTTTCACAGCCACCCTGCCCGTATCATCCTCAACCGCGTGACGTCTTGACACCGCGCCATTTCAATGCCGCCAGTGCCAGCAAAATTCCCAGCATATCAAACCCAAACCCCACCATATTCCCCCGCCGCCCCGGCGTAAACGTCTGCAAATACTCGCTCAAAAACGCAATCCCCGTCAAGACCAGACCGCAAATCAAAATTTTCGCATATGGCTTCGCTGCCCGGCCCCGGCCCGGCAGGGCCATCCACAAAAACCAGGTCAGCAGCGCAAACATCCCCACATGGGCGATCTTGCGAAGCACCTGGTTCAACACCTCATTCTGGATGCTTTGCCCCAGATGCGGCACGGTGGACAGATACACATTCACACTGGCCAGCATTAAAAACAACACAAAATACCGGACATTCACCCCTGATATCATGCTGAGCCGTGTATAGCTTTCTACCATTTGATTCCTTTGAAAATCACCTCGGGCCGGATGTTGCCCCGATATTTTTCCACCACGGCAAACATGCCGTGCAGCACCTCATCTGTCAGATAATGGGGGGTCACACCGATTTCGACCAGCCCGTGATACGTGGGATTGTAATAGTGTTCTTCCGCTTCCTTCCGGGGATTTTCCAGGTGATCGATTTTCACATCATGCCCTCTGTCGTTGCCCACCTGCTGGACCATGTCCGCCAGCTGATTGGCGGAAAACGTTTCCATGATCTGGTTGAATATCCGCAGTTCATGTTTTTTGGCCGGGGTCTGTTCCGACTTGTACACACATTGCAGTGTGTCTTTGATGTTGAGGTATCCCCGGGTCTGCCCGCCTTTCCCATAGACTGTGAGCGGATACCCCACCACGGCCTGGGTGATGAACCGGTTGACAATGGTCCCGAAAATCTCGTCATAATTGAAGATCGTTCTCAGATGCTGTTTCTCTGATGTCTGATCGATCATGTCCGACTCTTCCGTCTCAATGCCATACACGGGCCCTGCATCAGATCCGTGACCCGCAGCCCCCACATCCGCACGGCAAACCACATCAGGTCCGTGTCCATGATCTTGGTGGTATGATACAGGGACGACGCCTGCCTTGGATATAGAAATGTATCTTTCCGCCCTTTGTGCGCAATCTCGATCCACCCTTCCTCGATATCGATATTGGGGGTCCCGTATTCGCCCATGGTCCCGATATGAACCACATGGGTGTCCGGGCTCAGGTCTCTGAGAGCGAACATGAGATTGTTGGTCACCAGCAGGTTGTTTGAAAGGGTGATATTGGCCTATGGACTTCAATACTATCAGGAAATTTTTGAAAAACAAAAGGAGGGAAACTCGAATAAAAAGGCGGGAAACTCGAAAGATAAGAAAAAAAACGAAAGATCAATCAGCCGATTTCACAATAATGGAGGCCTGGGGTTTTTTAGCGGAAGGAGCGGAGGCCGGCGCCGGAGATGGCGATGAAAAGGAGGGCGTTGGCGGGGATCTGGAGATTGCCGTCGGAGTAGCTGTGGATGAGCAGGGCCACCAGAGCGGCCATGGCGCCCAGTGTGATGCCCTGGGTCTGGCGGCTGCGGCTTTTGAGGCGGGTGAATCCGATTCGGAAGAACCAGTACACGATCCACAGCATCACGGGGATGGCCAGGATGCCGGTTTCAGCCGGAAACTGGAGAAGGTCGCTGTGGGCATATCGCGGCAGCACGGCCAGTCCCGGTACCTGGTAGGGCGAAAACGCCACGGAAAAGGTTCCCGGCCCCGTGCCGGCAGCCAGGTTGTCCGCGATCATGGCCCGGGTCCCGGCCCAGTAGGTAAGCCGCCCGGTCAGACTGAGCTCGATATCCGCCTGGGTCAAGGTGGTGATGCGCTCCACCACGGGTGTGCTGGCCATGACAATCAACGCAGTTACCACAACGCCTCCCAGCAGTGTTCCCACCAGTCTTTTGTGCACAAATCCTTTTTTGAACAGCAGCACCAGGGCCATGAACACCAGGGCCACAGCCGTTGCTGTCCACCCGCCCCGGGACAGGGTCAGGGCCTGGCACACAATCAGAAACAGCGCCAATGCGACCATGCCGATACGGGCCTCGGGCTCTCTGGACCGGGTCAAAAACATTCCCAGCATCATGGGAATGGCCATCTCCAGGAACCCAGCCATGTGGTTGGCATTGACATACACACCGGACAGCCTTGTGGCGCCGTGATTTTTTCCTACTTCCCTGGAATAATCCCACCAGGCAAATGTCAGCACATCATAGCGTTCCAGCAGCCCGATCACGCCCAACACCGCAGCCGTGCCCACCACCACCCACACCAGTGCCCGCTGCTCTTTGCGGGATCTTACCGACACCACCACCAGCCAGAAAAACCCCAAGTACGTGGCCAGCATGATCAGCCCCTGCAACGCCAGGGCCGGATGGGGCGACATCACCGTGGACCACACCCCTAAGACCGCCACCGGCCCGATTATCCACCAAAGCATCCGGTCTGGGGCCAGCCCGTCCCGGATTCCCGAAATCACATCTGAATCCCCGCTGTTTCGGCTGTCGGATTCGTTTGCCGCCGGTCTGTCACCGGACCTGCCTTTTTTGCTTCGCTTCTCCCTTTTCAGGCTTTTCACGACCACCAGTATCAACCCCAGCACCACCATGATCTGGATCACAGTCTGGGCCCAGGCATGCACGGATCCCCGCATGAGCGGAGTCAAGGCAATCAGCAGACAAACAATAATAAACACAGGATTTTTCATAATTTGGGGAGCAATGGGGTCAGGCTTGGGTTATTGGCTTATTGCGGCCCTTTGCAATAAGCCAATAACACCCATGCCCTGACGGGCACAACAAAGCATGAAAGATAATGGTCAAAATCAGGATTGGTATGACCAATTATAACACTTTGAAATTAAAGCCTTTCAAAGTTCTTTCATATAAACCCAAGGTTACACGTAAGCCAAGCCTGACCCCACTACAGGTTGCAAACAGCTTCCTGGTCGGTCTGGGTGAGATAGGGAGACATGGGCAGGCTCAGGCAGTGGGCGGCCACGTGTTCGGAGACCGGAAAATCGCCGGGCTGGTGGCCCAGACCGGCAAACGCTCCCTGGAGATGCAGCGGAGCTGTGTAATAGGCCACGGACGGGATATCCCGGGATTTCAGGGTGGCGGACAGGGCATCCCGGTCTGTGGCCAGGATGGTGTACTGGGCATAGACCGAAGTGTTGCCCGGCGCGATCACCGGGACAGTGATGTCCGGGACCTCCGCCAGCAGGGTGTCGTAGCACCGGCCGATCCGCGCCCGGGCCTCGCATTCCTCGGGGAACAGGGTGAATTTTTCCAGGAGAATCGCCGCCTGGATCGTATCCAGCCGGCCGTTGATCCCCACCAAAGGATGCTGGTGCTTGACCTTTTGTCCATGGATGCGGATCTGGCGCATCTTGTCTGCCAGCGCATCGTCCGGCGTGAAAATCGCGCCGCCGTCCCCATATCCTCCCAGGGGTTTGGAGGGGAAAAACGAGGTGCACCCGATGGCGGACAGGTTACATGATTTTCTGCCATGATGAGTGGCCCCGAAACACTGGGCTGCATCCTCGATCACGGGAATGCCGTGCCGGCCGGCAATGGCGTTGATCCGGGTCATATCCGCACACTGGCCATAGATGCCCACGGGCATGATGGCCCGGGTCTTCGACGTGATGGCCGCCTCGATTTTGTCAGGGTCCATGTTGAACGTGTCCGGCTGAATATCCACAAACACGGGTTTTGCCCGCAGCAGCGCAATCACCTCCGCCGTGGAGATCCAGGTGTACGGCACCGTGATCACCTCATCACCCGGCTGGATGTCCAGAGCCATGAGCGCCATAAGCAGCGCATCCGTGCCCGAGGCACAGGTGATGCAGTGGGGCACCCCCACATACTCCGCCAGGACCGCCTCCAGCTCAAACACCTCCGGCCCCATGATATATTTACCATGATCGAGCACCCGCCCGATCCGCCGCTCAATCCCGGCCCGGATTTTCTTCTGCTGTGCCGCCAGATCGATAAACTGCATATGTCGCGCCCCTTTCAGAACAGGAGGCAGGGGTTTAGTCTGACCCCGCCATGATAATCAAATACAGGATGTTATATACTTCAAAACGTCTTTGAGTGAAATAACGTCACTTTCTTCAATGAGATCATTCTTGTGCATATGGCTAGGATATGTTTTCAAATGTTTATGATGAGGTGCATTATCCCAGCGCAATAAAAATGTTCCCTGGGAGTCCTGCCAGTGAAAAGAATAATTTCGTTCGAATTCATCGTTATATTCACGGACATGCAAAACGCTGCTATCTATCAGCATTATTTGCATTTTGACATACGAACCGGTCTCCCAAAACTTGAAGTCGATAATTTTGTATGTCAGAACAATGGGAGAAGAATCAAGTAAACTGAATACTTCCATTTTTAAGATCTTTGATCTTCAGGTCTATACTGTCTAAGTAACGCTTATAGGCTTTCCACTCCATATAATCATCATAATGGGCGTAGTTTTCTTCATTAGCGTGCATCATTTTTTCAAATTCATCGAAATTTTTATTATATTTTTTAAGAAAAAATGCCACTTTCTCTTCTGCCTTATGCTTTTCCGAGTATGCTTCGACAAGCAACAACGTAGAAACATGTTTTTTATCAACAGTCACCATTTTGACACCTCACACGCTACCATTCCATAGTTCATTGCCCTCTAATATTTTTCAATATCAGTCAAGTACCTCCGGCAAAGCCGGAGGCTTGATTTGGTGAACCGCTCAAAGCGGTTATTTATTGGGCGGCGCACCTTATTTAAACAAGCTCAGCTGCTCTAAGCGTCTATCCTCTTTCTCCTGAGAGCGGATGTATTCTCGAACAGTGTCCTCGTCTCGACCAACTGTCGAAACGTGATAGCCTCTGGCCCAAAACTGCTGACCAGTAAAATTCCTTCGATGCCCCAGGTAATTTCGTGCTATATTGATTGCACTTTTACCTTTGATAAATCCGATAACCTGTGCCACCGAATATTTTGGAGGTATCGATATCAGCATATGCACATGATCCGGCATCATATGCCCTTCAATAATCTCACTTTCCCTGTTCCGGGCCAAATCCTTGAAAATTTGTCCAAGGTACCTTCTAAGTTCACCATACAATGTCTTTCTGCGGTATTTTGGAATCCATACCACATGGTATTTGCATTCCCACCTGCTATGGGATAAACTCGAATCGTTGTTCATGAAAGCCTTTCCTTTGTGAATTTGAGCGGTTCACTTCTGGAAGGGCTTTCATATATTCCCGTAAATGTCAAACACTGGTGAGTCGCCCGGCAAAGCCGGGGGTTTACCTAAATGCAATTAGAGTTTACTATGATTTATTAAATGCTGCAAATGCAGAATGTCATTGTCTCGCTATTTTTTTGGAACAAAAGTAATTTCAGATCCCTTAAGTTGATACCGGTCACCCGTGTGGGGACAGACAGCCTCACCATCGCCGGTCAACGGCAGGTCCAGCTGCTCGCCGAACCGGCTCATCCATCCCACCTGCCGGGCCGGCACCCCCGCCATCAACGCATAAGGCTTCACGGGCCGGTTCACCACGGCCCCGGCCGCCACAAACGCATACTCGCCGATGTCATTGCCGCACACAATGGTGCAGTTGGCCCCCAGGGTCGCGCCCTTCCCTACCCGCGTACTGCGGTATTCATCTTTTCTGGACACGGCCGACCGGGGGTTGTACACATTGGTGAACACCATGGACGGCCCGCAGAACACATCATCCTCCAGCACCACATTGTCATACACAGACACATTGTTCTGGATCTTGACATTGCGGCCGATGACCACCTTGTTGCCCACAAACACGTTCTGGCCAAACGAACAATTTTCCCCGATCACGGCCCCGCCGCAGATGTGCACCCAGTGCCACACCCGGGATCCGTCGCCGATCACCGCACCTTCGTCCACAATCGCGGTATCATGTATAAATGTCATCTTCTTCTCCTTGGTCTGGGGTCAGCGGTTAAAGGAACGGGTGGTGTTCACCGGTTTTCCCCGCCACTTCCGCATTCCGGATGGTGTACACAGTCTCCAGACTCGGCCTCGCCTCTTCCAGAAGAAATCCCCTCCCGGCCAGGACTTCCTGGTAGCTCAAGGTGTGCAGATCCGTGAACCCGCTGGAGAACTCGATCTCTTCGCCATCCACCTGGATGGACCGAAAGGTGCGCATGCCCTTGCTCGTAGCCTCTTTGGGCAGATAATCCGCGTTCACGCTCAAAAACCACCGCACCCTGGCATGGGCCAGGTCAAAATACCCGGCCGCCGTGTCCGGTTCAGACTTGTGCACGATGTTGGTTTTCACCGGCCCGAAGATCCACATGAGCATATCGAAAAAATGGATTCCGATGTTGGTGGCGATCCCGCCGGACTTTTCCTGATCCCCTTTCCAGGACACAAAATACCACCGGCCCCGGGAGGTCAAATAGGTCAAATCAATATCATACATCTTGTCCGGATTTTCCGCCAGCTCCGCCGCCACCTTTTCCTTGAGCGCAATGATGCTCGGGTGCAGCCGCAGTTGCAGGATGTTCCACACCCGTGCCCCATTTTCCGCCTGGAGCTCGGCCAGGGCATCCAGGTTCCAGGGGTTTAGCACCAGTGGTTTTTCGCAGATAGCATCCGCCCCGATGCGCAGCGCAAACCGCATGTGCGCATCGTGCAGATAGTTGGGCGAACAGATGCTCACATAATCGATGGCCGCCTCCCCTCCTTTTCGCCGCAGCTTTTCCGCATGCCGGTCAAACCGCTCAAACTCCGTGAAAAACGCGGCCTCCGGAAAATAGCTGTCAATCACCCCCACTGAATCATTGGGGTCCAACGCCGCCGCCAGGCGGTTGCCAGTGTCGGCAATGGCCCGCATATGCCGGGGTGCCACATACCCGGCCGCGCCGATGAGCGCAAAATTCTTCTGTGTCTGATCTGTCATGATTTCTCCTCAGATGAGGTGGGGAGATGGGGTCAGGCTTGGCTTATTGGCTTATTGCGGCTCCCATGCAATAAGCCAATAAGCCAAGCCTGACCCCACTATTTGCCCCACTACTTGATTATTTTTACCAATTGTTTGATTTGTGAATCCAGTCTGTCGAATTTTTGCCTTCGGTCCCGGAGATGCGCCACCTGTTTGCTCAGCGTGGAGACATCCCGGTTCAGGCGGGCCGCCACTTTATAGAGGGTGTGGGCGGTATGATCCATGGCCAGAATCGCGATCATGGCCCGGGTATGGGAGGCTTTCCGGCTTCTGCCCGGACCGGAAATCATCTCTTCAGTCACATCCATCTCATCGGCCACCCGCCGGATCAGGGTCTCCAGATCGATGTCAATCGTGTCCTCCCGGGTGCGGATCTTGGGCTCATTGTCCGTGTCTACCCCCGTTCGCAGCTGCATCAGCCGATCCTCATCCACAGGCTCTCCCATGAAATGCCGGTACCGGAGTCCGGCTGCGGCCGGGTCTCCCCCAAACAGCGCCATGCCCGCATCAATGTCCAGCCAGGATACTGTCCGGCCCTGCTCAGGCGCCAGATATTCCCGGTGGCTGCTGTTGCCATACGCTTCTGGTGTCTTGACCAGCCCGGCCCGCACCGGGTTGAGATGAATATAGCGGATCAGCTCCATCTGGTATGCCAGCTTTGCCACCAGGACCGCCTTGTACCGCCCCTGGAACAGATGTCCCACCCGTTCGTATTTGTGATTGACCCAGCCGGTATAGCGCTGGGAGAGACTCTGCATCATCTTTGACAACGGAATGTCAGACACCTGCACGGCCATATGCACATGATTGGGCATCCAGCAGTAGGCATAGACCGATACGCCATAACGGGCCACGCCCTCGCCAAGGATCTCCTCGAACCGCCGTATATCCCCGGGACCTTGAAAAATCTCCTGCTTTGCGTTCCCCCGGAGCATCACATGAAAACACGCCCCGGGATAATGGATTCTTACCCGTCTGGCCATATGCCCTCCCAGAGTGGGGTCCCAAAATGGGGTCAGGCTTGGCTTGTTGGCTTATTGCGGCCCTGTGCAATAAGCCAATAAGCCAAGCCTGACCCCACCACACTTCATACTCAAAATTCTTTCAATCTTGCGGCCAGGTGCTGTTTATCGATCTGACACCAGAGAGAAACTTTGCTCAAAATATCCGACAAGGTGCCTTTTGCAACGGGATTATGATTGGGGATAGTAATTTTATGATTTCCAGCCATTGTCGATTTTACAAGTCTTACATGGCTGCCTCTTTGTCTTGCAACTTCATAGCCGATGGACTCCAGAAAACGAATCAGCGTTTTTCCGGATACAACCGGCATCTTTTCAGACATGGACTTCCCCTAAATCCATCATGGAAAAAATTGAAGGATTCCGATCAAACCCGGCCAGATCTGAAGGCTCATCCTCAAAATACAAAATTATCGCTTCTTTAATATTTTTAACCACTTCATCGAGCGTTTTGCCCTGACTGAAAATATCCAAGTCATCAATACACCTGGCACAATAAAACTCACCATCATGATATATTTCAATCTTAATCATTTTTTTCAAAGCCACCTCCAATAATTCTTCATCACGCCCAACACCTCACTGCCCCCTGACACTGACCCTGATGATACCCCCGCCGACAAAAATTTTCAACCCAAAATGGGGTCAGGCTTGGCTTGTTGGCTTATTGCGGCCCTATGCAATAAGCCAACAAGCCAAGCCTGACCCCACCACTATTTACTCCTTGCGCCCCTGAAAACAATATTGACAAAGGATTTAACAAAATACCGGATCTGGGTTCTCACCGGCCGCTCCAGAAACGCCTTGATATACCGCCGTTCCGAGTCGCAGATCTCCTCGAACGTTTCGGGCAGGTCCGCGTAGAACGGGGGCACCAGGCCGGGCCGCACTTTTTTGCGCAGCTCCTGCAACTCCGGGTCATACCCGCTCAGGTACTGGAAGCTCAACGGACGCACCCCCACCAGGGCAAAATCGCCTTTCACCCAGTTGTACAGCATGGGCAGCTCGTCCAGCCACAGCTTGCGCATCACCTTTCCCCAGGTGGTCTTGCGGAAATCGTTCTCGATCTTGCCGCCCTTTTCCAGCCCGTGCAGGTCAGACAGGTACTGCTGGAGATATTCCGAATAAGGATACATGGTGCGGAACTTGTAGGTGTGCACTGCCCTGCCCCCCAGCCCGGACCGCTTGAGCGCCACCAGCGGCCCATAGGTGGGACTGGTGTCCGCAGACGGGGTCTTGACCTTGCGGACGATAAAATAAAACCGGTTGTCGATCACTTTTGTGGCAATGATCTCAAACCCGCAAAAACTCAACCGTCCCAGCACCTCGGCCCGGGAGATGACCCGGTATTTTCCCTTGGTGACGGCAAAATACACCTTTTTGACCCAGGGCAGCTTGGGCGCCACCCGGTGGACCAGAAAATCCAGGGCATAGACGGCATGGGCCATGGGCCGGGGAAACCGGGAATAAATCCACTCATAATGGGTTTTGACGGTATGGGCATACCCGGCAAAATACCCGCCCGGCAGCAGCATCTGGTGCAGGGACAGAAAATGCACATTCAGCCTGCGGCAGTCATTGAGCTTGCGCAGCCCGATGAACAGCCGCAGCATCAGATAATCATCATGCAGGGCAAAAAACGTGGCACTGCGCTCCACCTGGGTTTCCACATACAGGATATCGGTCAGATCCACATGCTGTTCAAGAAACTCCAGAAACGCCTGCTCATCCGGCTGAAAACTGCGCTGCAGCTTATAGATGGCCGGCCGCATCAACCGCTTGCGCACGGTCTCGATATCCACATTCAGGTCATACGGCTCCTGGGCCAAAGCCTGCCGCACCTGGTCCACGGACTCGATATCGCCTTCCTTTTTGCGATCCTTGCGCGCACTGAAATACACGCCGAGGGCCACGGCCTCCAGCACCATGAGCAGCGCCACCGTGCCGAACCCCTGGAGCCGCGAGTAGTGAAACAGCCGCAGCCCATACACCATCACCCCCGTGACGGCCATGAGCAGAAACCCGGCCTTGAGCCACTGCCACAGGGCAAAATAAAAGTTCCTGTGCCGGATCACATAATATTTCTGCGTGGCAAAGGCAGCCCCCGCCCCCAGCATCAGCTGCATCACCATGAGCTGTTCATACCCGGCCACCAGATCAAAATGCCCCCGCTTCATGTAGTTCACGGCAAAAAACGCGGCAAAAAACAACCCCAGATCCACCAGGGCAAACTTGACCGAAAACCGGTCCTGCACGGCCGGCACCTCATCGCCGGATTCGTCCTCCCCGGTCTTTGTCCCTTGCAGCACGCCCCCGAACCGCACGGCGGCCCCCCACACCAGCAGCTCCAGCCCCAGCAGCACCCCGCACGTCGCAAACACCTGAACCCGGGAATATTTCACCATCCCGAACATCACCACCACAAACGCAATGGTAAAGGCCAGATACAGGGCCGATTTGACCAGCGTCCTGGCCCCTTCCCGGCCCCCGGCATATTCCCCGGGCACAAATTTTTTGCCCACCACCCCGGACACCACCCATGCCCCATAAAACAATCCCAGCAGGACCCCATACCCCTCCGGCAGCTCCAGCGTCCCCCGCTTGGCCCCATTCACCACCCAAAACGCCAGCGTCATCAACAAAAAATCAACCGCAATCAGCCTGAATCGTGTCATCTTTTCCTTAATCAGTCAGTGTAATCGCCCGGGGTCAGCCGCTTTCAAGGGGTCAGCCGGGGTCAGCCTTGTGTTATTGCGTTTTTGAGGGCCTTTTCTCAAAAATGCAATAACGCAAGACTGACCCCACCACCGCCTACTGACCCCACCCCCGCCCACTTCACCTACAATAAGCCAACAAGCCAAGCCTGACCCCACCCACCAGGGCACATCCCATCACCACCCCCACCGCATTGCCCACCGCATCATTCACATTCCAGGCCCGGTAGGGCAGCAGAAATTGAATCCCCTCCAACCCCACAGCCAGGGCCAGGCCCGTCAGTATTATCATCCACAGGGGATGGCGGGTAAAGCTCAACCGCCACAGCACCACCAGCGGCGCAAACACCACCGCATGAACCAGATAATCCAGCCGCAGTTGAAACAAAAAAGTATCTGACAGGGTGGTATTCAAACCGCCCAGGGGCACCACCACCATCACCACCAGAAACGCCAGATACAAGAACAACAAAACCCGATATTTCATCAACAACCCTTCATGTTCGGTGTTCACAGGGACAGCCGCTTTCACGGGGTCAGCGGGGTCAGCCTACTTCATCCTCAATAAGCCAATAAGCCAAGCCTGACCCCACCCCTTTTCACAAAATCAAATACAGGATGTTATATATTTCAATACGTCTTTGAGCGTAATGACGTCACTTTCTTCAATGAGGTCATTTCTGTGCATATGGTTCGGATATGTTTTCAAATGTCTATGATGAGGTGCATTATCCCATCGCATCAAAAATGCGCCCTGGGAGTTCTGCCAGTGAAAAGAATAATTTCGTTCGAATTCATCATTATATTCGCGGACATGTAAGACACTGTTATCTATGAGCACAATTTGCATTTTGACATACGAGCCGGTTTCCCAATACTTGAAATCGACAATTCTGTATGTCAGAACGATGGGAGAGGAATCAAGTAAACTGAATACTTCCATTTCTAAGATCTTTGATCCGAAGATCTATATTGTCCAGGTACCGTCTATAGGCTTTCCACTCCATATAATCATCATATTGGGTAAAATTTTCTTCATCGGCGCGCATCATTTTTTCAAATTCATCAAAATTTTTATTATATTTTTTATGAAAAAATGCCACTTTTTCTTCTGTCTTATGCTTCTCCGAGTATGCTTCCACAAGCAGCAACGTAGAAACATGTTTTTTATCAACAGTCACCATCTTGTCACCTCACCCGCTCTTTTTTCAAATCCATTACAAATAATACCCCTGCCGGCAGATATTTGCAACTCATATGTGGGTCAGCCGGGGTCAGTCTTCACGGGGTCAGCCTTGTGTTATTGTGTTTTTGAGGGCCCTTTCTCAAAAACGCAATAACGCAAGACTGACCCCACCACCGCATAAAGATATTTGCAACCCATACGCGCCCAATACCCAATACCCCAATAACTACAATAACGCAGGCCCGGGATTCTGAAGAAACATACCGATAAAATAATAATAACAACACCAAAAGACACCCATAAAACAATAATTGGGATTGCCAGAAACAATAAAGAAACGTTGCTGAATATCAATTTAGAACGTTATCCTGAATTAGCACCGATATTTTCAGGTAAAGATCCAATTGAAATTATTCAGCAGCTTGAATTTTTACCAAACATGGGAGAAATCAATAAAAATGCACTCCTTTTCCTGGATGAAATCCAGGCTGTTCCCGAGGCAATTGCTGCATTACGTTATTTTTATGAAGACAAACCGGAAATTCCGGTGATATGCGCAGGCTCTCTGCTTGAGTTTGTCTTAAGTGATCATTCCTTTATCATGCACTATACCCCGGATCAAAAAATTGGTGAAATTGTACACAATCGTTTATCAAGTTTATTACGTTCCTATTATTATATTGGAGGCATGCCCGAAGCAATAGCAGTTTTTGCAGACAGCCATTGCTCAGGCCTTCCCCTGCAGGCTGATCTTGAAGAAAAAGTGTATAAAACCCTTTTTCTCGATGTCGGTTTGATGAATGCCGTTTGCGGTTTGAACTGGCACATAGTCTCTCAAATGGATGATATAAAATTGATCAATGAAGGTGCCATTGCCGAACAGTTTATAGGGCAGCACTTGCAGCATCTGCTTGCAGATTCTCCAAACAGGGACTTAACATACTGGTTGCGTGAGGGCCGCTCATCCAATGCAGAATTAGATTTTGTTATCGGGATTGCAGGCAGCATAATTCCCATAGAGGTAAAAGCAGGACCTACTGGAAAATTAAAGTCTTTGCACCAGTTTATGGGACAAAAAAAAGCACCATTTGCTATTCGGTTTGATTCATCCTTACCATCTGTTCATCAAATAAAGACAGTTATTAATATCGGTAAAGAGCGCAAGGATGTAAACTATCCATTAATTTCACTGCCGTTATATCTAATTGAACGCCTGGAATTTATTGTTGAGGACTATTTGGAACATCATCCATATTCTTAAACTGTGACCCCGCTATTTGGATCCGACTCGCAGATTTCTTCGAAGGTCTCGGGCAGGTCGGCTTCCCAGCACCTCGGCCCGGGAGATGGCCCGGTTGTGGCCTTTGGTGATCGCGAAATACACCTTCTGGACCCCGGGCAGCTTGGGCGCCACCCGCTTGGCCTGGTTCACCAGCAAAAACGCCAGGGTCATCAACAAAAAATCAACGGCAATCAGCCTGAATCGTGTCATCTTTCCCTTTATCAAGCAAAGTCAGAAGAGCACGGGGTCAGCCTTGTGTTATTGCGTTTTTGAGGGCCCTTTCTCAAAAACGCAATAACGCAAGACTGACCCCACCCCCGTTTACTCCATCCTCAATAAGCCAATAACCCAAGGTCACACGCAAGCCAAGCCTGACCCCGGCCTCATCCCAGCTTTCCGGCACGGCCCGGAAATAACAGGATGCCGGGATGCCCAGATCATGCTCCAGCCGGGCGGTTTTCAGGGGCCCGGACGCCGGTCCACGTCGTGGCGCAGGATGATGACCCGGTTGGCCGGAGCCTGCATGAATTCGACAATAAAGCAGGCCCCTATCACCCTCTGGCAGCCAACCATCGCCGACCAGCCTCGGTCAGCTGGTATTTTTGCAACTTACTTCTGGGTTTCTCGGGAATGGTCAATGCAAGCAGCCCCGTTTTCAGGGCCGGCTTCAAAAAGGTTTTATAAAAATATTTTCTGTCTCTTATTCCAAGTTCCTCCTGCAACTGTTCGCGCCCTGCCGGTTTTTCACAACACAGCAATAATTTCTCAACATGAGGGGTAACATGAGGGGTAACATGGGGGGTATCATGGGGGGTAATCGGAGAGGTCGTCGATCCAATCTGAAACAGCTCAGCCTTAAAAAAATCTCCGATCTCCTCAATCTTGAACCCAATTTCCGTGTAAGAACTCAACGCCTCCCGAATGCGCACAAATCCCGTGCCATAGCGCTCGATATCACCCATCAGAAAAAAGGCTTCGGCCAGCAGTCGATTCCTTATAGAGGACACATAGTCATTGCGCTGCAAATCCTCGATCCGCAACTTGCCATAGAGCTTTCCCGGATTAGTAAAAACAATGCGGTCATCGAAAACTTTGATCACAATATCGGAAGGGCTCTTGTAATCCCGGTGCACCACAGCATTCAGCAAAAGCTCCCGAAGTGCTTCCATGGGATACTGCCAGCGCTCCCTGCGCTCAAGGCTGCCATCAAAGTGATAGGAAAGATTGACATGTTTCTTGATAAACGTCAGCGCCTCCTCGACGGCCGACAGCAATGGGCCCCGGACGACATTATCATCAATAATAGTCGCTTCCGACTTGAAACGGCCGATGCGGATGGCACAGTCCGGCACCCCGAAGAGCAACTCCGCAGCAAAGGTGATTTTCCCATCTCGAATGAATTTCAGTTTAACAAGATTGGTCTGCGGATCATCGGCAAGGGCGACTCTCCCCCTGCTATTCACTCGGTTGAAAAACCGCTGTATCAGCTCAGTATCCAGATCGGCCAGGGAAACCTGTGAAGGATAGGCATCGAAGGATAGAGACAAGGCCTGCTGCTGTAAGTCCACTATTTCATCCAGGGACAAAAGATGGTTGCTGTTATGTACCCGCTTATAATAACGACCTTTGTATGCAACCGGCTTGACCGGAAACTCGGGAATTTCAAAAATCACAATTTGTCTGCCATCTTTTTGCGCAACCCGGGCCTTGGGTACAAGCTGGGGATAGGTGGCAACCTTGATCTCGTTCAAGCAGCGTTGGACCGTTTCGGGGCCAACCTCCAAACCACAGGGGTTGCCGTCATCATCAACACCAACAATCACGGACCCACCATCGGTGTTGGCAAGGGCCACAAGAGAAATAATCACCTCTTTGCCAAATGATTTTTTATGCTCAACAAGTTGTGTTTCCATAAGAACGCCGCTGCTTAATCTGCCCTCCAAATTTCATACTTAAAACAGTCTGCCAGTGTTTTTTCCGGTCTGTAAACCTTGACGGTAACGCCATCGATTTGATGACTCTCAAAGTCTCAATAAGCCAACAAGCCAAGCCTGACCCCACCCCATTTCACCCCGTTCTTCACATTCTGCCACACCAGCTCCTTCACCCAAGGCACCACGCGATCCTCCCACCGCTGGGGATGCGTATTGATCATCACCCGATCCGGCAGCCGCCCCTCCCGGGCCAGCTCCATCAAATGCCCGGTGCTGTTCACCCGGATATCAAACCCGGAATCCACCCGGTCCCGGATGCTGGCCCCGGCATGGTTCCACCTTCGCCCGGTATCGGTCAGGTAAAACACCTGTGTAAAATCCACATCCAGGTAGGGTTCGCCCACAATGCCCAGGGCCTTGTAATCACGGGTCTGCCACAGGTCCAGGTTGTTGATGCGGGACAGGGGGCTGCCGTGCATGCAGATGAAGGTCACGGGCGAAAGCTCCCTCAGCTTTGCCAGTTTGGCCTGAAAATCCTCCCAGGCCCGGCAATCTTCGGAGCCGCGGGGTCAGACCCTGCTACCCATCTGTATTTCATCAAGCAGTTCAGGATGCATTGATCCCATCCTGAACCGCGGCTTCAAGACCTGTTCTGCGGAATTCTACCAGACAACACGGATATCAGGATATTTAACAATCACACTGTCTTTGGATATCAAGGTCCATTCATTGGCCTGACACATGGCAATGAGGATTCTGTCAAAAGGATCGTTGTGAATTTCCGGCAAACGTACGGATAATTGTGCAATATGGCGAGACAAAGGAACTTCATTTAATGCATGCTGTTTTATCATGCGATCCAGATACATCTCAGGTTCAATTGGCAAACGAAGCCTGTTTCTCCTGTAAAGCATCGATATTTCCCAGGCTGAAACGACGGATATATGCAAATTATCCGCATGGAGGGATAGTGCTTTTTTCGCATCCACAGACAACTTGCTCTGATCGGAAGCCAGCCACACAGCCGTATGTGTATCAAGTAAAATCATCTTAATTCTTCCGGCCAGTCGGAATCAGGGAGAGTCTCAGTGGGATCGCCGACAAAACAAGCCCCTTCCAGCATCGGATCTGTTTCAAGAGGATCGGTTTTCTTCTGAGGAATAATTTTAACAATTGGTTTGTCGCCACGGACAATCAAAATCGATTTGCCTGTTTTTTCAATTTGTTCAATCAGTTGTTTCAGATCACTTTCGATAACTGAATTGATGTTAATTACATTTTCAGAAGCTTCCATTCCCGCCTCCTTTATGCTGATCTTTTACAAACTTTTATCCCCGGTGAAGAGATCCTGTAAATTCCATGACACAACAATACCCCCGCCGATAAATATTTGCAACCCAAAATGGGGTCAGGCTTGGCTTATTGGCTTATTGCACGGTGTCTGTAATGGAGATGGCATGGAGCCCCAATAAGCCAACAAGCCAAGCCTGACCCCACCACTATTTACTCCGGGCGCCTTTGAAGGCGATGTTGACAAAGGATTTGGTGAAGTAGCGGATCTGGGTTCGGACCGGGCGGGCCAGAAACGACCGGATGTAGCGCCGTTCCGACTCGCAGATCTCCTCGAACGTCTCGGGCAGGTCGGCGTAGAACGGCGGCACCAGCCCGGGCCGCACCTTCTTTCGCAACTCCTGGAGATCGTCGTCGTACAGGCTCAGGTACTGGTAGCTCAACGGCCGCACCCCCACCAGGCCGAAATCGCCTTTCACCCAGTTGTACAGCATGGGCAGCTCGTCCAGCCACAGCTTGCGCATCACCTTGCCCCAGGTGGTCAGGCGGAAGTCGTTCTCGATCTTGCCGCCCTTTTGCAGCCCGTACCGGTCATACATGTACGCCTGCAGATATTCGGAATACGGGTGCATGGTGCGGAACTTGAAGGTGTGCACCGTTTTTCCCTCCAGCCCGGAGCGCTTGAGCGCCACCAGCGGGCCGTAGGTGGGGCTGTTGTCCATGGACGCGGTCTTGACCTTGCGGGCGATAAAGTAAAACTTTTTATCCATTTCCTTTGTGTCCACGATATCAAACCCGCAGAAACACAGCCTTCCTAACAGCTCGGCCCGGGAGATGATCCGGTTTCTTCCCTTGGTCACGGCAAAATACACCTTCTGGATCCAGGGCAGCTTCGGGCACACCCGGTGGAACAGAAAATCCAGGGCATACACCCCGTGGGCCACAGGCCGGGGAAACTTTGCGTAAATCCACTCATGATGGGTCTTGATGGTGTGGGCATACCCGGCAAAATACCCCCCGGGCAAGAGCATCTGGTGCAGCGACAGAAAATGCACATTCAGCCGCCGGCAGTCGTTGAGCTTGCGCAGCCCCACAAACAGCCGCAGCATCAGGTAATCGTCCCTGAGTTCGAAACAGTTGCTGTTGCGCTCCACCTGGGTTTCCACATACAGGATGTCATCCAGGTCCACATGTTTTCTGAGAAACGCCAGAAACTTCTGCTCATCGGTCTGCAGACTGCGTTCCAGCTTGTAGATGGCCGGCCGCATCAGCCGCTGCCGCACCGTCTCGATATCCACGTTCAGGTCATACCGCTCCTGGGTCAGCATCTGCCGCACCTGGTCCACCGACTCGATATCGCCTTTTGCCTTCCGGTCCTTTCGCACACTGAAATACACCACCAGGACCACCGCCTCCAGCACCATCAGCACCACCACCGTGCCGAATCCCTGGAACCGGGAATACTGAAACCAGCGCAGCCCGAACACCATCACCCCGGCACCGGCCATGAGCAGCAACCCGGCCTTGACCCACTGCCACAGGGCAAAATACAGGTTCCTGTGCTGGATCACATCATACTTGCGCGTGGCAACCGCCGCCGCTACCCCCAGGGCCAACAGCATCAGCATGAGCTGTTCATACCCGTCAGGCGGGACAACCGTGCCCCGCTTCATGACATTCACGGCAAAAAACGCCGCAAAAAACAGCCCCAGGTCCACCAGGGCAAATTTCAAAGAAAACCGGGGCCTCTCCCTGGTCCCCGCATCAGGATCATCTTCTGCTTCCGGATCGTCCGCCCCGGCATCCGGCAAGGTCACATACCGCGCCGCCGCCCCCCACACCAGCAGCTCCAGCCCCAGCATCACCCCGCAGGTGGCAAACACATGCACCCGCGAATACCGGCTCAGCCCGAACATCACCACCACGAACGCAATGGTAAACACCAGGTACAGGGCCGACTTGACCACGGTCCGGGCCCCGACCCGAAACGTCCAATACTCCGCCGGCACAAACTTTTTCCCGGCCAGGCCCGACACCACCCAGGCACCGTAAAACAGCACCAGCAGCAGCCCATACCCATCCGGCAGCACTAACGACCCGCGCTTGAAACAGTTCACCGCAAAAAACGCCACCGTCAACAACACAAAATCAACAACAACCAGCCTGAATCCCGTCAGTCTCATCCTTTCCTTTCAAGGGGTTCAAGGGGTCGGGCTTTTCTTATTGTCATTATTGCGCCCTTTGCAATAACGACAATAAGGAAAGCCTGACCCCCACCCCCGCTCAATTAGCCAACACCCCCAGCCTGACCCCACCCCATTTCACTGCGTTCTTCACATTCTGCCACACCAGCTCCCACACCCAGTGCCCCACCCGATCCTCCCACCGCTGGGGATGCGTATTGATCATCACCTGCTCCGGCAGCCGCCCCTCCCTTGCCAGCTCCATCAGATGCCCGGTGCTGTTCACCCGGATATCAAACCCGGAATCCACCCGGTCCCGGATGCTGGCCCCGGCATGGTTCCATCTTCGTCCGGTATCGGTCAGGTAAAACACCTGTGTAAAATCCACATCCAGATAAGGTTCGCCCACAATGCCCAGGGCCTTGTAATCACGGGTCTGCCACAGGTCCAGGTTGTTGATGCGGGACAGGGGACTGCCGTGCATGCAGATGGTGGTCACGGGCGAAAGCTCCCGCAGCTTGGCCAGGTTGGCCTGAAAATCCTCCCAGGCACAGCCTTCATCACCCTTGCAGGCAGACAGATTTTCATAATGATACCCGATCTCATGGCCCAGGCCGGCGATCTTCCGAATAATCGCCTCATCCCAGCTTTCCGTCACAGCCCTGAAATAGTAGGATGCAGGGATGCCCAGATCATGCTCCAGCCGGGCGGTTTTCAGGGCATTGCCCGGGCGCCGGTCCACGTCGTGGCGCAGGATGATGACCCGGCCGGCCGGAGCCTGTATGAACCCGGCAAAGGGCTGGAATTCATAACCCTTCTCCAAAAAAGTTTGAAGGAGGGTTTTATAAATGGATAAGGTGAAATCCATGATCGAAAAAATGGCGGTTGATCTCCGATTGCCAGGGTTTATGATATTTTCAGCCACCCCTTTGATTTTCTGAAGAAATCTGTAATTTGATTATAATAGACACCGATAAAAATGGAGGACAAGAAACCGATCCAGGGATATTCAATGAAAATCCATTTGGTTACTTTTTGATACCACTGAATGACAGCGGCAATCGTATCATTTCCAATCCATGCCAACCCATGAGAAATAAAACTGGGTAAAATGACGCCGAAAACAAACCATATCGCCATAAACA
Organism: Desulfotignum phosphitoxidans DSM 13687; assembly: GCF_000350545.1. GTDB lineage: Bacteria > Desulfobacterota > Desulfobacteria > Desulfobacterales > Desulfobacteraceae > Desulfotignum > Desulfotignum phosphitoxidans. The sequence goes on along the minus strand of NZ_APJX01000013.1, from coordinate 66,290 downwards.
GCAAAACACCTTTCAATGCCCGGTTTGTGTAGTGGCCTGTGATAAAAAGGCTGAATGTGTCGTGTGTCCGGTCATGGATGTTTTCTGCATGCCAGTCGTAAACACGCCTTTTCCATGAGGGTTTTGATTTGACACCGTTGTTTTCCAACGGCAGATAATTGGGCATCACCCCTCTGGGACGGATCTTTCCAACAGAATAGATACTTTGCAACGTCCTGAATTTCAGGGGGAAAACATGTATCGTGATGTCGTGATATGTTGTCTGGCTTTTATTGATCCATGAAATGATTTTTTCTTCAATTTCATGGATCGCCTTACGGAACAGCAGCAATTCGTTTCTTTTTTTTGCATGATTGTTGGCAGCAGAAAGCTCTCTGTCATTGTTGTATTTTGTTAGGGCAATCCGTTCCAGAAAAATATTCAATACATCCAATGGGCCCATTAAATGAAAATTGTATTTCAGCGTGTCCAGCAGCCACAAAATACGCCCCCTGATTCTGGCAGGATGGTATATTGCCGCTTTTTCAGTGGAAAATTCGATTCTAATCCACCTTTTTTGACGGGGTTTAACAGGGGTCTTGAATTTATAGGTAAAGATGGCGAAATACTGTTTGATCAACACACCGTTTGATTCTTCAGACAGCTCCCGGGTCGGTTCAAATTCATTGCCTGAGCCATCGATCACTTCAGCTTCAAAAATATAGGGGTTGTCAATATTTTCAGGATTGACCCGTTTGAGCCTTACCAGTTGCGGATGATCCTGATCTCTTTCAACCTCGATTCCAGACAGTTGATATGTCTTGTTTGTCAGGCTGTCTTCCTGCAGTATTTCATGGGTTCGATTCCTGTACTGCAAAACCGGCAGATATTCAGGCACCCGATTCTTCCTGCGCTGTTCGACATCATACAAGGCTTTGGGGAAAAGCATGACAAGCTCTGCAATTTCACCTGTATCCTGCGAATTTTCAACGATCAAGTCGGATATTACCGAAGACCCGCCCCAGGAGCCAAGAGAAACAGACTCAGACAGGTAAGCGATGTTGATGTAATTTCCAGGTGAAAAGATGTAAAAACACATTCAGCAGGATTTGCCTTTTCCAGCCCCACAAACGCGCCGGGATTGTTACTTACAGATTTTCAGATAGTTGCGACCCCTCACATATATCATCAGGACAGGGAAACCCGCCCCCATGGTTGCCCCGGAGCAGTTGGGCGGTTTTGTTGGCATTGTTTACGAGTACTTCATGATATCTTTGATACGATTCGCCGTCTTTGAATGTCCGCTCGAATGGAAGATCCTGGGAAGCTTTCTTTTTTCTGCGGGTGATGATTCGATTGAATCTCATGTGTTTCCTCCGAAAATGTAATCCATTTATACCCTTATTTTGAGCTGTCAGCATATAAGATGCCGGTATAAAAGAATAATTTATTATGTGTTTCATAAATGAATATAAAACACAAGCATTTTTTAAAAAAGTATCAATTGTTTGGCAATTGTCAACCGATCAATGGTTCAGAATCTCCTGCAGGCAACGCCCTGCCGTTTTCCCATCCCAAAGTTCCGGCCGGACCGGCCTTCTTTCAGACGACAACGTGCGCCGGTATTCCTCCCGGATGCGGTCCACATTGTTCCCCACCAGCACACTGGCGCCCCCATGCTCCCGGAGCGTCACCGGCCGTTCCGTGTTCCAGCGCAGGGTCAGGCAGGGGGTTCCCAGAACCGTGCTTTCCTCCTGCAAACCGCCGCTGTCCGTGAGCATGATCCGGGCATCCATGTTCAGGCGCAGCATGTCATGGTAGCCCAAAGGTTCCAGCAGCACCAGCCCCGGACATGCCAGGGCCCGCTGCCACAGCCCGAATTCTTCCATCTTCTGCCTGGCCCGGGGGTGCAGCGGCCAGAACAGGGACATATCTTTGGCCACCTCGGTGGCAAGGAAATTGAAAATACCGGTGAAAACATCCGGGTGGTCCACGTTGGACGGGCGGTGCAGGGTCATAAGCGCATACAGCGGTGCGTGGGGAGCTGTGGATCGTGAGTGGGGAGTGATGATTGGTGAGGGAGCGGATTGCTCCGGGATTGAATTTTTCTGAATGATTTCCTGGATGGACAGGTTTTTCGCCCTTGGCCTCTGGGCCTCCAGGGTATCGATCATGATGTTGCCCACAAACGTGATTTTTTCTTCAGCCACTCCTTCTTTGCGCAGATTTTCAGAAGACAGTAGATCCGGGGTCAGCAGCAGGTCGGACAACCGGTCCGTGACCAGGCGGTTCACCTCTTCGGGCATGGTCATGTCCCCGCTTCGCAGACCTGCCTCGATATGGCAGCATTTCACCCATTCTTTTTTGGCGGTCACTGAACACGCCAGCGTGGCGTTGACATCACCCACCACCACTACCCAGTCCGGCTTTTGAGCCTGCACCACCTTTTCGAACGCCATCATGGTCTGGCCCACCTGCTGCGCATGGCTTCCGGACCCAACGTCCAGGTTGATATCTGCATCCGGAATGTCCAGGGCCTTAAAGAACGACCTGGACATCTTGTCATCGTAATGCTGGCCCGTATGGACCAGCAGGTGTTCGATCCCGGCGGCATTTGCTTTGTTATACGCTTCAACCGCCCGGATGAACGGTGCGATTTTCATGAAATTGGGCCGGGCGCCGACTACTGAAATGATTTTCATATTGTTTATCTGAATCGATTCTTGTACTCAGGATCATGGGTTAATGTGTCGACGCTTTCAGGATAATTTTGGATAAACCAGCACCAGAAAGCCGTTACATCGATTGCTTCGGACAGCATTTTTTTTCGTTTCTCCTGCCACACACTTCTGAGGTCCGGTACAGCCAGCAATTCCTTCAGTTTTTGTTCAAGCTTGTCAAAATCCGAGGGCTTAAACCCATAGGTAAGGGCATACCGATGCTCCTCTTCTTCAAGATAGGATATGCGGCCGGCAAAGGAGTTGCACCGCAGGGAGGGAACCCCCAAAACCGCCGCTTCAGACGTCATGGTCTGGCTGTCCCCTAAAAACATGGTGGCAAACACCATGAGAGAATGGATTTTTTCAGGTCTGATTTTCAGTTGATATTGCAGGAGTTCCGGTTCAATGCCCCTTTCCGTGGTAATAAAAATCTTTCCATGGGGTTTGAGCAGCTCGATGAGGCTGAGTTTCTGTTCAAGGGTCAGGCCTTTTATCCCCACATCATGGTGGGCCTTGAACACATTGAACCGCATGATGAAAAACGGTTCATCCTGGCTTAAACCGGCTTCCTCCAGAACCCCGGAATCCGGCACAAACCGCCTGGGATGAAGATACGCCAGCTCATGATACCCTGGATAGTAGATGGTATCCTGCCGTTTTCGTTTGCCTTTCAAGGCATCCGGTGAAAGCAGTGCATCGGCAAACGGGTTGACATACCGGGTCACCAGGGGCTGTACATCGTCATCGTCATCATCAAAAACAATGGACTTGACCCGGGATATCCTTGAAACATGGGCCACACTCACTGACGTACCAATGGCGATGTCAATTTTTTCCCGCATGCACAATCTCAGCAGCTTGACATCATACTGGAGTTGTTTGAACACCTTGCCCATCAGGCCATCGGCTTTTTTGGGAAGCACTGTATATTGAAACCCATAATGATCCAGCAGCCTTTTTGCCACAGGAATATCTTTCACTGTCCAAAAAACCTTGCATCCATTTTCCTGGAGTTCCCCGGCCAGATTCCGGTAATAGTGCACATGGGCCGGATGGCCGATATCGATCAGAATTTTCATCATTTCAGCTTTTGCCAGACTTTCAATCCCAGTTTTCCAAACTGGAAAAGAATCGGTTTATGAATCTTTTCGAACCGGCCATAATTGACGAACTCCCCGCCAAATTTCTTTTTATAATCTCTGACACCATATGGCACATCAGGCTTTCCGGCCCCGCCAAAATCAAATGTCTTGAACCCATTTTCCTTTCCCCATAAAAACGCCTTCCAGGGAATCAGATCATTGGGATATTTTTTATAATATTCCTGATAACTTCCGGCATACCAGTCATACATAATATTTTTGAAGCAGAGCACATACATGGTCCCGATAATTTTTTCCTCATTGACCGCAAGAAAAATTTTAAAATGATCCGGGCCAAGGATCTCATACGCCGTTCTGAAAAACTGCATTCCTGGCAGCGGCAGTTTGGCCCTGTCATAGACCTCTGTTAAAATGTCATACGTCGTTTCAAACTCATCCTTGTTTTCTAGCACTCTGACACTTGTGCCTTCTTTTTCCGCCCGCCTGATTTCATTTCTTCTCTTGGAATGCACTTCTTTCCAGAGGATTTCTTCGGTCTTGGACAGATCGATCATGATGTTCAGATGTTCTTCAAACTGCCAGCCCAGGTTGTCAAACTGCATCCTGACATCAGCCAAATCAAAAAAATTGCGGAACTGGGAATAAATGGCTTTTTTTCCACCCACTTCATGAAACTTATCCAATAACTCTGAATAAACTTCCGAACGCTCATTTTTAACCAACGGCCCGCCCCAGACAATGCACCGCCTGGAAAAATAGCCTTTTAATCCCCCACCTTCTTTCATCACTACAGACAACAGGCTGCCGACAATCTCTTCGCCTTCCACAGCCACAATCAAGATGGGCTCATAAACGTTTATCGCCTGGAAAAAACGAAATGCTTTGATGGATTGAAAAAAATTGCCATGGGGATGATGGTGGACAAACGTCTCCAGTTGATTCAGATCTATTTTCGATAAGTCTGTCAGCGTGTTAATCAATAAACCTCCTGAACCACAACTCCAGATGCACCCACTTCCAGATTTCCTTGGAAATGTTCATTTTTCCTTCAAGGTGCTGTTCGTATTTTTTTACCGCCATATCAGCGTCGATGATATTTCTCTGCCTGAAACGATTGCTTAAAAGGATATCATTTATAATTTCCTGCCACTGCCTGGTTCTGAACCATTCATCCTGGGGTGTGTCAAATCCGGTTTTATCTCTCCGGGCCTGGATCCTGGCCGGAAGTATGTTTTTCATGGCCTCACGCAGGATATACTTGGTGTCTCCATTTCTGATAATCCAGTTGTTTTGTGTCGCCAGAATCCGTTCCACCAGCCGGTAATCCAGAAACGGCACCCTGGCTTCCAGGGAAAACCACATGGAATTGCGGTCCTCCCATTTCAGCAAATGTTCAAGCTTGTATTCAAAATGGTTCAGCAATGCCTCATTCAGGCTCGCTGCCTCGTAAAGGTCCCCTGCAATCGTGTTTTTATCCTGATGGGCATGGACAAAATCCGGGGTGATATACCCTTTCTCACTGGTCCGCAAAGATGCCCGAATTTTTTTGGGCAAAAGAAAATAAATAAATGTTTTCAACCCATACAGACTGCGGTGCCTGCTCAGGTAAAAAAAAAGTTCCCTTGAAAGTGCCCCCCATCTGCCTGTGACCAGCAGGTCCTTGAAAAAATTTCCAAAAAAATAATGGTATCCTGCCAGTTCCTCATCAGCCCCCTGGCCGTCCAGCGTCACCACCACATGGTCTTTGGCCAGCTTCATCACCTTGAACTGGGCATAGGGACCGGTCGCCGGAATCGGTTCTGCATGGGCCTGAACAAAGGTGTCAAGATCTTTTTCAAGGCTTTGTGCATCAGGCGTGGTGAAATACATGTTTTCAAGCAATGGCCTGTATTCATGAATAAACTCTGTTTCATCCCCATACTGGCCTTTCCTGTAAACCGCTGAAAACGTATGCAGATCTTTTTTTTGAAAATCATCGAGCAGCACGGAAACAATGCTGGAAGAATCCAGACCGCCGCTCAGACATACCCCCACAGGCACATCACTTCGAAGCCGCAACCCCACAGCGGAACTGAACAACTCCCGGAATTCCTCCGGCCCGGCAAATCCTCTGGACTCAGCCACCCGGGCTTTTAAATCATACCATTTTTCAATTGCAGAATTTGAAAAACCATTTTCTGTATCGAGATCCAATTTAACCGCATGGCCATGCTGCAATTTTTTTATCTCATTGAAAAAAGTGCATTGCGTCTGATCTGTCCGGTTGAATACCAGATAGTCAAATATGCTCTGATTGTCCGGCGTGGGTTTTCCCGGCAGCAGGCTCAAAAGCGGCGGTATTTCAGAGGCAAAGGCAAAAAACCGGTCATTCTTGTAATAATAAAACGGCTTGATGCCGTATCTGTCCCGGGAGGCAAATATTTTCTTTTCCCAACGGTCATAGATCACAAATGCCCACATGCCGTTGAAACGATTCAAACAGGTTTCACCCCATTGCTGATACGCTCCCAGCAGCACCTCTGTGTCGGTATTGGTGTCAAATCGATGCCCCAGGCGTTTGAGTTCATCCCGCAATTCAATATAGTTGAAAATCTCGCCGTTGAACACAACCACATACCGTTCATCCCTTGAAAACATGGGTTGATGCCCGGCTTCGCTCAGATCGATAATGCTTAATCTGACAAATCCCAATCCCACATTATCCTCAAGAAAAAGCCCCTCATCATCCGGCCCGCGATGCTTTTGGATGGCCATCATGTTGCGGATCGATACCTCTTTGACAGCTTGATGATCAAAGGAAATTATTCCACAGATTCCGCACATATTATTTTTTCTGAATAAACAAGTGATTAAGATATGGCATAAAAGCTGTTATCGGCAACTTTAAAAAGCGTTGCAGCAAGAACTCCAAAGCCAAATAAGGTTTGAAAAACAGTTTTCTTTTAAAAGAGTTTATTCGATGATGATTTATTAAATATTGCGATGTGAAATTTTTCATCTCTACATTCAGTACAACATATGAAAAAGGTTTCAACCATTTCATTATATGAAAGTATGTTGTTCCTTTCCTTCCGGCATAATCCAGATTTTTACCTTTTTGCCATTTTTTTCTGAACACAGAATAATGATATGCAATTTTACTTGGTAACCAGGGAATAAAATATAGTCCTGTGGTATGTCGATCTTTGGGATAAAAGAGATTAGGAGTCCCCGTAATAATAAAATAGCCATCCTTCTTCAATTTCGTAAAACACTCTTGAACATATTTCACTCTGTCTTCAATAATATGCTCAATAACATCAGCCATAATAACAATATCAAAGTATTCATCAGGAAAAGGGAGGGGATATGAATCATCCACACACTTTAAAATCAATTTGTCTGAAGTACCGTAAAGCCGGGATCTTTCTTTCGTTGTATCAACTGCCCATGAGTTAATATCTATGCCATAAACTTTTCCATTTCCAACCTTTAGCGCACATGCGACTGCTGTCCCTCCACCCCCTGTACCAAAAACAAGTATTTTATTATTTTGAATATCAGTAACATAGTCGATCCAGGGAATTAATGACTCTAAAGACGCTTCAACTGAATACAACTGACCATCAATATCCTGTTTGATATATTTTTTAATAAAATCATCTTTTAAGAAGGGGTGATCGTTTTGCATATACTCATTTTTCAAAATTTTTTGATCTCCTAACTATCTGCCACAAATGCCGTACTTGATTAATTGCCAATAAGCTCATTATATATTTTTTCAAGGGCCAATTCCCTGATTTTCAAATCAAGATTGGATTCAGCGTATTTACGTGCCTGATTCCCTATTTGATTTCTTAGCCAACGATTGTCCATCAAAGCTTTTATTGCACAAGCAAGATTTTCAACATCCCACTCCTCAACCAGCAAACCGGTCTTTTTGTCTTGAATAACAAAGGGTATCCCGCCATGAATTGTCGAGATTACCGGCAAACCGGCGAACATGGCCTCCACAAGCGACCCTGGTATACCTTCTTTATCATCTTTGGTCTTTACCGATGGATGCAAAAATATATCTGCGTTGCTGAACTCTTGAAAATACGCTGGCGACAAGTATTTGACTGGTCCAACAAAATCAACATAAGGATTTAATTGATGCGCAGAAACAAATTGTTTGATCTGTTTTTCATAATGACCGGCGCCAACGATCCTCAATTTGAATTCAGAAACCCCTTGTTTGGCTATTGCTTTCAGTGCTTTCAGAGCAAAGAGATGCCCTTTAACCGGATCTAAATAAGAAAGCATCAAAATGGTGCAAAGTTTTTGGGTGGTGTCTGTTTTTTGAATATGTATTAAATTCCCAGGCACCCCATGGTAATGAACCGCAATTTTAGCTGGGAGGCAACCAAGATTCAATAAATCCTGTTTCATTTCAGGAGACATTGCCAAAGCAACGGAAATATTTTCAAATACTTTTTTTTTTCAAATACAGTCTTCCGGCACCAAAATACTTTCTTGGAAAAGAAAAACAATCATACCCATAAAAAGAAACAACCTTGGGAATATCAAAGCCCTTGAGTGCTTTTAAATAAATGCCGGCATCCGTGCCATAATGAAAATGCATGATATCCGGCTGGATTTCCCGAACCATCCTTCTTAATTTTTCACACTGCCGAAAACTAAGCTGCTTACCAAAGCGGAAAAGTTTTTTTTCAAAAAAGTTTTCATCATCCCCTAAATCAATCATTTTGATATCAGAGGCTATTTCTTCTGCAAATCCGCCGTCATAGGCCCCTTTGGGTATGCCCTGACGAAAAATCACAATTGATTCGAAGTCGATATGATTCACAATCTGATTCTGGATAAAAGATGCCTTTAATTGAGATTTTTTTCTAACAAAATGGAGCACTCTTCGTTTCATTCTTCAACCATATGAAAAAACTGTTTTATTGCAGACATATGCCGGTATGTCAAATATCTTCCGGCTTGTTCCATTTTTAACGATTCATTCAGCATCTTGCCATTGAGGTTGATGCCGGCAAAGTTGTCCGGAAAATTGGCGATCTGACCCAGAATGTTCTTAGCCCAGATCTCGGTTTTAAAGGTGTCGTTGCCGCCGGCATTTTTCATATATTTCTTGGCTTTTACAACACCCCATGCAATCACAAGATAGTTCAAAGGAAAGGGATATAAGAGCGCGCCCGGTGTGTAACCGCGATCCATTTCAATATTCATTATCTCCGGACAATATTTTTTCATGATATGTGCATAGAGTAATTGCCCTTTGCGGCGTTTGAATTTACTTTCACCCAGAAAACCATTATACATGCCGGCCCAAGTGGTCTGATAGATCAATTCCACCACATCCATATCAAAATAGGGAAATTTAGTGGTCAGATACACCCTTTCAATACTGATCTCCTGGCTGAAATACTTACGAAGACCTTCCTGGATAATGAAAAAGAAAAAACGGGTTACAGGATCATAATTTTCATATTTATCAAAAAAATTCTCTTTTAAGTAAAAGTATAATTCTTCTTCATAATCGTGCAGATTGAAATCTGAAAATGTAAACCCTTCCAGATTATTGACGGCTTTTTTAATGCCATCCTTTAAATCCGGTTCCAGAAAAATGGCAAAGGATTGGTCATTCACCTGAATTTTATTGTTGTGAAGGGGCCTGAGTACTTCACTGCCGAACAGACCGGTGATAATCGTGTCTGAGTATTGATTCAGCCTGGAATAGGCAAACGGTTTGTCAGCAAAACCGACCGGGGCTGTCCCGTTGCTGAAATACGAGGCTTGCGCGCTTAATTCGTCATATTGCTCTATAAACATGTCATCCAGATAAATCGGCTCATAGGTCAGATTTAAACGCTCTGCCACTTTTTGGGGGACTCTGATCTGTTTGCTGCCCGGCATTCCATATGAATAACACTTAAATGTATCCGGACTTCGCTCCAGCATGGCAACATTGGTCCGCCCGTCAAACCCGCCGGTCAATGAAACCAGCAAAGGATCTGCAAATCGCGCGTATACATTCACATTTTCCTTAAGCTGTTCCCCCAGCAATTCCAGAGATTTCTTCCTGGGAAGCAGTTTGTCATGTTTGAGGTTTTCAACATCCCATAAAACCCTTCGATCCATGCCGTCCGGCCCGAAATGATAACAACGCGCATTTTCCATCCGTCTGATGCCCTTGATAAAATAATGCTCTCCAAGCATGTAATCGAATAAATGCTGCATGGTCAGGGCCAGCTTGTCCGGGGTCCTGTCGATCCACGACCGCTTGAGCATCATGGCGGTATTGGAAGAGATGATCAGCCGGCTGCCGTCAAAGGCATAGTACAGCGGCAAGACATTCAAGAAATCGGTATAAGTGCGGACCTGTTTTTCGCTTTCGTCAAAAAGCACAATCACATAAGAGCCTTTGACAAAATACTGCCATTGCTCCGGGTATTGATTTTTCAGGTTAAACAGATTTTCTGCATTCAGAAGCCCAACCGGATTTCCTGTTTTTGCTTCATATTTTTTGTTTGAATAAACATACCCAAATATCCAGAGAAAGTGATCTCCCTGCCGGAAAAAAGAATCCTGGAACTGCCTTCGGTTCATCGTAACGCAATACCCATTCGTGAATCGGATGCAATTTTCAACCCCTTTGATACCTGCGTAACGCGCTTCTCGCTTAAAAGTGATTTCATTTAAGGGCTCTGAATGACCATTTTTAAACGAATATTCAAAAAACAAATCAAAAATCATACAAAAACCGCCTTTCGACAATACTCTAAAAACAGCTTGAACCGGGTTTTCAGCGTTAAACTGAATACGATCCGGCTTTTTTGGTCCGTTTCGAGATTCACTATTATTTTTTGAATATTCTGGACATTTTTATTAAAAAAAGATGACTTATTTCCACTTGTGTCTGCAAAAGAATCAGGGATGACAGTTACCAGTTTTATACCGGTATGTTTCAATTCCCTTGAAATCGACTCATGAATTGAAATCCATGCCGCCTTGATGGCACAATACAGGGACCCGGTGCTGTAGCCTTTAATGCCGGATTTGGATGAAATAATAATGATATGGCCTCTGTTTTTTTGAATCATGGTTTTTAACACATGATTGAGCAGGATCAACTGATGGGTAAATGAATTATTGATCAGGGATTCGATTTCATTCCCCTGAAAATCGGAAAAATTTTTAAATGTTCGTTCTGCGGCATTGATGATCAGCAAATCAAAAATAGTGCTGTTTTGATTTATAAATTGTTCAACACCTGTTTTGTCGCCCAGATCAATCTGATGATAGGTGCTCAGCGAAGCCACGAGGGCTTTATCCAGCAATGCCTGATCTGTCCTTGATATACCATGCACTTTATATCCAAGGCTGTTGAGAATCAGACACAATTCTTTGCCCAACCCCTTTGAAACACCTGTCACCAGAGCATTTTTTATCTGCATATTCTTTTCCAGAAAAACCAGGGCGCTCTGATCAGTTTTGCGCCGAACCCAATTTCATACAAAACCGGGATCGGATCATCCCAGGTGAAATCCGCATATGTTTTTTTGCCTTTCAAAGACCGCCGCCAGGCCGAAAAGGTCAAACTGCCTTCCTTGCGGTATTTCAAAAATGAATCCACGTCCATATACCGGTTCACCCATTTGATGCCGGCTTTGAACTCCGGGGAGGTCGTCATGGGCATCCCGGTCAGATCGCAATAATTAATATGGGGAAAATTCATGCCGCAGGCCGTGGCCAGATAATTCTGCTGCCAGTACCGGGGGTTGATCTCTATGAGTTTGAGTTGGCCATCCTGTTCATCCCGTTTAAATTCAGCCGAGCCGATCCCGGCGAAGCCGATGCCTTTGAACAGCTTTCTGCCCTGGGCCACCAGATCAGGATCATGGATACTTTCAACCACCGCGCCCACCCCGAAATGGATGGGATTCTGCCGGATTTTTCTCAGGGTAAATTCCGCCTTTATCTGCCCGTCAAGCCCGACATAGACATTGTATTTAAAATGACTGGTGTCCGGCCCCTGGATGATCTCCTGGATGACAATGGGAACATCCTGTTTCAGGATATCCCGTGCCCTGCGATGCAGTTCATCCAAAGATGCCGCAGCAAATCCCTTGACGGTCCCGCTGATTTTTTCCCGCCATGAATTGACCTCCAGCCCTTTGATGAAAACCGGAAACCGCATATCGTTCAGATCGATGGTACCAAGGTCATCCTGATGGGTGACAATCCGGGTTTCAGGCTGTGATATCCCTGCCTGTTTTGCCAGCAGGTACTGGCTGTGCTTATCTGTGATCCGTTCCAGCAGGCCCTGATCCACCAGATTGAACAGAAAATAATTGGAAAGAAACGAGCGGTTCATTGAAAAGCACACCAGAAAGTCATCCGAGCAGATAAACACCGGATATTTTATGCCGCCCTTTTCAAAATGCTGCGCAACCCAGTCCAAAAACGCCGGCATCTCTTTTAAGGGATGGGGGCAGATCAGGGGCGTCACATACCGGGAATACCAGGCAATATCCTTTTTAAAATCAACGCAAAGCACTTTAATGCCCTTTCGCCCCAGGCTGCGCGCCACTCCCAGGCCGGTCTCAAACTGGCTGAACACAGCGGCTGCGGATTCATTAACCGTGCAGGATCTCTTCATTTTGGATTACCGGTTCCTTTCCAGCCAGTCAACATATTTACCGTGGGTGGTCACCCATATCTGTTCTTTGTTTTTCCGGATAAATGAAAAAACCGCCGGCAGAATCTGTTCCACCACCACCGGATCAAAAGAGGGGTGAAACCACAACACACAAACAGTTTTCGATTCCATGGCCCGCTGGATGATGGTCCGGTACCGGTGGATGTGATAGCCAATGGACCAGCCTTTGCGAAGCACAAATTCAGCTGTCTGTTCAAATTCCCATAATCCGTTGGCATGTTTCCTGGGATACCCCAGCACATTCCTGTAATCGGTTCGGAAACTGGTGAACCCTTCCTGTGCCAGCACATCCAGATTGCCGATGTTATGCCCCGGATGGACAAAGGATTTAAGTTCAAGGCCCAGCCGCCCGGCCAGACGGTTGCATTCTTCCAGTTCCGCTTTTAACAGCGCCGGCGGACAGATCTCATCCCGACAGTCAATATGGGAAAAGGTGTGGCAGCCGATCTCATGGGCCACCGGAGACGAGACGATCTGTTCTATCAGATCCGGGCAGTACCATTCAGGGGCTTGTCTGTAATCTGTGCATGGGTCATGTTCAAACCAGTCATCCCCTTCAAACCGCCAGTAGTCATTTTCAAACGGCCTGAGCCGGGGTATTCCCGGATGGGCACTGCCATTCTCCCTGGAACATTTTTCCAGAAATAGATGGCCCACCGTTGCCCAGGTTATGGGGATGTCAAAATCCTCACAGAATTTGACAATCTGCGGGATATTTTTTCTTTCAATATGCGCCATTTCACGGGCATGGACCAAAGGGTCAGGATTCCTCTTGGCATACTGCCAGGCCCATGCCAGTTCAAAATCTGCGGAGATTAGCAGCACCGTTTTATATCCTTGTGGAATAAAGCGGGAAGGGTCCGGGCAGGTCTCGACCTTTGGCGAACGGCTGAGAAGAAAATTGATTTTTGACAACAGCGGTTTAAGAGCCATTATAAAAACGCTTCATGCAGTTGGCGGAGTTCGGCCAGGTGCCGGTCTTTACCGAATTGTTCTTTACAATGGTATTTTGCCGCTTCACCGTATTGTTTTCGCTTTTCCGAATCCTGGATCAGCTCGAAACACCTGGAAAAAAACCCGTCTTTATCGGAAACAATATATCCGGTCTGGTCATTGATCACGATCTCATTGTTTCCCCCCACATCAAAGGCCACCACCGGCAGCCCCATGATACCGGCATCGATCATGGACATGCAGAGGCACTCTTCTGAACTGGGGTTCACAAAAAGATCAAACCGGCTGTAATAGGCTTGGACATCGCTCTGGAATCCGTGAAAAACAAAATACTTTGCCAGACCCGCCTGTTCCACCTGGGTCATGATCTTGTCCCGGGCATCTCCGTCCCCCACCACATGGATTTGAAACCCATGAAATTTCTTCTGCTCAGTCAGGTAACGGGCCAGGTCCACCAGGTAAGCCACCCGTTTCAAATCAACCACCCGGCCCAGATATCCGATATGAACGATCTTATCCGATGTGCCAGCCGATGCCGAAACCGGCACAAGCTCGCTGTGATTATACAAAACCACTTGTTTTTCTTTGGGAAAATCCAGAAAACAAAAATGCGCCATCAACTCCCGGTTGACAAACAAAATCTTTTTCACGCCTGCCAGCCTGGCCAGCCACCGGAATGCCAGCCGGGACTTTAACGGGATATCATATTCATGGGAATGAAAATGCCAGATCACCTTGACCGGTGTGATGAGCGAAGCCAGGGCCGCAATGGTCATGGAAGCAAACAGTGAGGCGTGGATCACATCGATTTTTTCCTTTTTGATCATCGCTGCCAGACGGAATGCACTATGGACATAGTTTTTCTTTTCAAGGATAACATGGGTCACGTCACTGTCGACCATCGGCAGTAAAGCCCCCGACCGAAAGGTGATCAAATAGACCTGGTCCACATACTCCAAATCCGAAGACCCGACCAGGTTAGCATCAGACACGGCCTGTTTTTCCGCGCCGCCAAAACTCAGGGAAGAGACAAAGAATGCTATGTTCATAATTTTAAAACGATATTTTTTTGGTATTCTTAAAATAAAGTTGCCGAACTGAAGTTCTAGTCTGGAAAGGGCCACAGACAGCGTCCTCAAAAAAACGTAATTTTCTCTCACGTTTTTGAAAAACAAAGTATATAATTTTCATAATTGAAATGATGCAATCATCTCCTTATAACAATAGTACTCAATTTTATGACAACTTTGATTTTGGCAATATCTTCAATTTACGGTAGGATGGATTAAAAATAATTTTGATAAAAAATACAAGTTGCCCCCAAAAGGTTATGTATTTAAAATTATGCATTAAAAAAAAATAGGATAATTTCTTGAAACTAAATATTTTCTTAATCATTATATAATTGATGAAGAAATAGCCATAAAAGACAATAAAAAACACCAACAAAGAGTAATATCCTACAAAAAAGGCTGATATAATAAACAATCCCAAAAAAAACATACAAAACAAAATATTATTAATAGCAGTGCGATTTGAAGTCTTGATAAAATCCGATTTCCCACTTAGCATCATTATATGGGATTTGCTTTGACCATCTATATAGTAGGTCTTTACCAAATCCCACACGTTTTTTACCCCATAATCATGAATACCCATTTTACAATTCATATACCATATCTTAAAACCTGCCTTTCTAAATCTTTCACCTAATTCGGTTTCTGCACCCCTTCGAATTCTTTCATCATTTCCATCGATTGACAAAAGAGCATTTCTGCGAAACGTTCCTCCACCGCCAACAGCATTTGAAAAACCTTCTTTTTTGTCTTTCCAATGGGTAAGCAAAATATTATTTACACCCTTTTTACTTTTTTCGTCTAAATATCCATATACTGCATGAATATCCATTTCTTCAAGCTTTTTAACTGCTTTTTTTAAATAATTTTTATCAATAACAATATCGCCATCTATAAAATGAATTATATCGAAATTTGCTTCTAATAAACCTCGATTTCTAGCTTGGGCAGGAGAAGGATTGCCTTTATCCTCTATAAAAACTGATTCTGTATAATTCTTCGCGATTGCCACACTCTCATCTTTAGAACCATTATCCACATAAATGAGCTCATACTTTTCTTTCGGATAATCAATATTCATTATTGCATCAAAAGTGTCATGAAGATTTTTTTCTTCATTTAATCCAAAAACTATAATAGAAACAAAAGGATATTTGCTTGATTCATCCATTAACAGGCCTCTTTAGATTCATTATTATCATCGCTTTGATAAATTACCATTTGATGCCTTTAAATATGACATCACGCCTTATATTTTTTTTAAATTTCATAACAATACGAAAAATATCAGCCATTACATCCTCGGTAAGGAAATGAGGGACAACACCTATATCAATAAGCCCATGATAACTTGGATTATAATAGTGATTTTCTGATTCTTTGCGTGGATTATCTATATTCTGAAGTTTAACATTCAGCCCCAGTGAATCACCTACCTTACAGGCCAAATCAGCTAACTCCAGAACGGTAAACGTTTCCATAATTTGATTAAAGATCCTTAATTCTCCATTTTTTGCTGGACTTTGAAACGCTTT
This sequence comes from Desulfotignum phosphitoxidans DSM 13687, assembly GCF_000350545.1. Lineage (GTDB taxonomy): Bacteria > Desulfobacterota > Desulfobacteria > Desulfobacterales > Desulfobacteraceae > Desulfotignum > Desulfotignum phosphitoxidans. The sequence goes on along the minus strand of NZ_APJX01000013.1, from coordinate 50,216 downwards.
ATAAACGCACTGCAAAGTATCTTTAATGTTCAAATACCCCCTTGTTTGACCTCCTTTACCATATATTGTCAACGGATATCCAACAACAGCCTGAGTAATAAATCTATTCACAACGGTCCCAAATATCTCATCATAGTTAAATATTGTTTTTAATGAATCATCCAATATCGATTCATCTGTCTCTACTCCATAGACTGGTCCCTGCATCAAGTCAGTTATCTTCAATCCCCACGTTCGGACCCCGAACCACATTAGATCTGTATCCATAATTTTCGTTGTGTGATAGAGTGAACTCGCCTGTCTCGGAAACAAGAATTTGTCCTTACGCCCTTTATGTTTGATTTCCAACCAACCCTCTTCTATATCGATATTTGGTGTTCCGTATTCTCCCATGGTTCCAATATGTATAATATGGGTTTGACGATTTAGATCTTTCACAGCAAACATTAAATTGTTTGTGATGAGTAAATTATTGGTTATAGTTTTATTGGCATATTTATAATTTAATAAAGAATATGGTGCTGAAGGCTGCTCGGCATAGTGAATAACGGTGTCTGGGATTCCGGAAAACCCAATTTCAAAAATACCTTCTGATAAAGTCCTTCCATCGAACAAACCTCTAGTAAATTCAGCATCCGTCAAATCACCTATTACGACTCTTATTTCAAGGCCTGTGATATTATGCCACAGCTTAGACCGTTCTTTGAGATTAGGTACAGGATACAACATCCCAGTATCAAGTTCTAAACAAGCATTGCGACGGAAATAATTATCTACAACAGTAACATTGTGGCCACGTTGTGAAAAATACATGGCTGTAGGCCATCCAAGATACCCATCACCTCCGAATATTAATATATCTGACATTTTTCCCTTTCTTAAAACGACTCAACATATTAACAAAAATCTATCAATTTATTGTCATTTAGAAAACAAACCAGTTCATTTTTGCTCATAATTGGCTGATTGGAAGAATTATAAGGGGTAAAACAATTTGAAGATACAACGCCTTTAAAATCGTAGTTTATGGATCTGTATAAAGAGCGAAAAGCAGGAAGTATAATAAAATATTTTTCAAGTTCAATAGTTCTCGCAGTTTCTTCCTCGCTCATCAATTCTTCATAAAGTTTTTCTCCAGGTTTTGAACCAATTGTTTTAATTTCGATATCTCCCGGATTATAACCATATTGCTTAGAAAATTCCTCAATCATAACAACCGCTAAATCTTTTATTCTAATTACTGGCATTTTTGTAACAAAAACTTCGCCCCCACATGCAAGATTTGCAGAATCGATAACAAGGCTCGCAGCTTCTCTTATTGACATAATAAATCTTGTCATACGATTATCCGTCAAAGTTACTGGCCCCCCTTTTTTTATCTGTTTGCTAAAGATAGGAACGACTGATCCTCTTGAACCCATTACATTACCAAACCGTGTTGAGGAAAAAAGTGTATCACCAGAATGCATGTTGCTATTTGCAGCGGTGATTAATCGTTCGCCCATCAATTTAGATGTACCCATAACATTCGTAGGATTTACAGCTTTATCAGAACTTGTGAATATAACCCGTTTGACTTTATTCTCAATCGCTGCATCAACCACGTTGTGCACACCAATAATATTAGTCTGAACAGTTTCATAAGGCGAGTATTCGCACAAAATTACGTGCTTGTAGGCAGCTGCATGAAAAACTATGTCAATGCCTTGAAACAGCCTTGCGAGCTTATTTCTATCTCGAATATCAGCAAGTAAAAATCTTGAATTTTTGTATTCTGAATAATGTTGTTGTTGAAAAAAAATTTCACTTTCGTTGTTATCCACACCAATAACTTCAGCTGCAGAATATTCACAGAGTAGCTGTCTTATTAATTCAGTCCCGATAGTACCGCAAGAACCCGTAACCAATATTCGCATATCTTCAAAACAATTCATCAATTTTATCCCCGATTACAAATTTTATTAATAGAAAGGATTGTATCCAGTTTCATTCTCTCTATTAAAAATCCAAATTGTCCCAGATAAAACACCACGAAACCGAGCATATCGTGATTTTAAATTTTTTGTCTTACCTATAAAAGATCCTATACACCCTTTCATCAAACTCCATAAAACCATGACAAGATTAGTTATATAAAAAACCATAAAATCAAAATTATTTTGATGCATTTTATGGATAATAATATTGCTTTTACCTTCCCAATACATCATATAAGGGTTTCCAATACCTCCTGTTGAATAACTTCCTTTGTGCCATAGTTTAGCATTAGGAGTATAGACAGGCTTAAATCCTAAATCAATTAGCCTTAGAATCATATCTGTTTGCTCATAATTCATATAAAAATAATTCGAATACCCATTTGTTAACAGATATGCTTGAATGGGCAGCAATAAAAAAACATCATCGACCATGTCTCGAATCTCTTCATTATCATACTGTCCTGTATCAAGTTCATTCCATCCAATCTTTTTACTTATAATTTTCTTTCGATCAAATCTATTTCCAACAGTCTGAAGCCTGTTACGATCATCAAAATGAAAAACCTTACCTGTCACAACACATAGATTTTCATGTTTTAGTGCGGTTTTGACAAGTTGAGTGATCGCATTCTTATCAATAATGGTATCATTGTTGATTATTAAAAAGTAATCTGGGTTTTGATTTCTTGCTTTTTTTAAACCATAGTTCATACCCATTGCGTATCCAATATTTTTATCTATTCTATAAACATTAACCAGATTCCTATACCTATCCGTTAGTATTTCATAACTGTTATCTACAGAACCATTATCTACTACATTGACTTCAATGTTTTTATAATCAGACTGTAAAACTGAATTTATACACTCTATCGTCATTTCAGGTGTGTTCCAGTTTAACATAACAACACTTACTTTTTTTGTTTTCATATAGCCCAAAAACCTTCCCATATTAAAATATGCTTATCAAAATTTAATTCAGATAGAAGATTTATTTATAATTCGCTTTTAATATAATTATAAATTTTTTTGAGATTAAATAATTCGGAAAGCATGTGTAAATCTCTTTTTTCTAATAAACCAAAGACATACTGAAGAATAAAGACCATCAATCCATAAATTGGCATTATGATTATAGTTTTTATGTAGATCGAATAAGGATCAATTAATGGAACGATCAATAAAACTGTAAAAGAATAAACAATCAATCCAAAAATGATATATTTTAACTGAAATGTTATAAATTGTACTTTAATTTTGTAATATGAAATAACATAAAATACAAAAAATACAAAAAAATTTGAAATCAATTGGGTCACTGCAAGGGCCTTTGCACCCATATTTAACAATTTAGGATGCAGACAAATCATCAATGTTACAATAAATAGAAATGCCTTTAAAATATTAAGGATCGCAGCCAGCCAAAACAAGCCCATTCCCGTGAGCACATTACCATAGGGCATACCCCAGATAATGAAAAATGAAGAGAAAACTAAAAGTCCAAAAATCGGTCCCGACTGCTCGTATTTTGGCCCTAAAAGTGTAAGCATGATAGGAACAGAAAAAATAGAGAGCGTTATTATGAACGGTAGGATAAAAACAAAAATAAAACGCTCAAATTGATAAATTTTATTTATTAGTTCAGATATTGCATTTCTGGAAATAAGTGAGGAGAACAGAGGGAAAAAAATAGTACCAACAGTATTGCCCAACAATATCAACATACCACCAATGCTCGCTGCGGCAGTATATATACCAATTTCATGTTTATCACTATAAAATTCCAGTATTAATTTATCAGAATATGTAATAATCGAATTTGAAATTCCAAAAATCAGGAGTGGTAAAGAAATGGCCCAATATTTTTTAAATAATCTAACGTCAAATTTCCCATAATCGATTTTTTTCAAAAAATAGATAACTAAAGGAAGCATTAAAATAGCACTCAACAAATTTGTACCAGCAAGAGCTAAAGCGCCATAACCGAATAACACCACGATGAGTCGAAATAGGTTATATAAAATAGCCCGAACAAATAGAGGCATATTGGATCTGGAATGTTCTGTACGAGCCACGAATATCGTTTGAGCAAATTGATAAAAGTTTAGAACAACAGTCGCAAGCAATATGGTCAATATGACAGTTTCAGTAAAATCACCATCAAAATCATATCCCAAAGCAAATTTTTGAACCATAAAACAACATAAAACGATGAAAGCATAAACAACCAAGGATCCTTGAAATAGGTACAGATATGTTTGATTACAATCAGCCTCAGTCTGACCCTCAGAGACCAACTTAATATGTGCTGATCCAAACAATCCAGTAACAAATGAGAACATTGATACATAAGCTGTTGCATAAGAAATTGTACCGACAACAGAAGGGCCAGCTAACCGGGCAACGACGATGCCTGTAGTTGCAGTAAGGAAGATGATGCCAAATTTAGATACAAAATCAATTAAAAATTTCTGTTTAAGCAAAATATTACCTTCTTAAAGGCGATTATCTCTATGATATTGATAATCTTGATAAATCGTATTAACTGCAGCAAGAAAAAAACCAAAAAATATCAATTTTTGAAGTTGGTTGAAGCCCATATCAATACCCCAGAACTGAGTTGATGAAGAATGAATTACAAATACGGCCATCAAACCAAAAACATAAATCAAAGATAATTTACCCTCATTTTTTCTAATCTCTTTAATTCTTGAAAATCGCCAAATTTTCATACAGAGGACTACAAACAAGCCATTAACAAATACATAACCCAGAATGCCGACGTTCAATAGGATATTTTGATGTCCCACATGCCCATCTGCAAAATCGTAGTAATCATTAGAAAAACCCCACCCGACAAACGGGCTTTCCCAGAACTTACTCATTACCCTCGGGCCTCGGACATCTATCCTTTGAAGTGTTCCACCCGCTGTTACATCTCCTGAGACAAGCATTTCCAAAGTTGCCAACCGCTGAAAAGTAGCATCCAATTGTTTTTGGATAAGGGGGAATTGAGATCCGATGAACCAAAAAACAATAACCGATACTGCAACAATTCTGATCCACTTGGCAATGTTCCTGGAAAAACCGGTAAAGAACAAAGAACCAAACAAAAAAAAAGTCAATGCAATGGTCCATCCTCTACTTGCTGTCAAGAGGATGGAAAAAAGTCCAAAAAAAATTACTGCACCCAAATAATTTTTATTAATCTGATTGTTTTTATCTAATAAATAATAAAATGCTTGAATAACGGAAAAAATAATAATAAATGCAGCAGAATGAGACCTTGAAGCAAATTCGTCTCTTACGAGCAAAGTGTGACTAAACGATACCCCCCGCAAAACATCATTTAAATAATCACCTGTCACATAGCTATAACAAAGAGAAAGAAAGGCTAAAAAAACTATTGGAAATATCAACAACGACGACCGTATAATTTTTTCCTTGCTGCCAATATATGCAGGTACAATGAATATCATACTCCAGGGAAGAAATATTCTGAAAGTTTGAAGCATATTGTCCATAGTCATGCCAAGCAGTAGGGAATAGCCTACAACGAAAATTCCAAATAACAAGTACCAGGTAAATTCTTTTTTAAAAATAAATGGGGGGATTTTTTTCTGGCTTAAATATTTATATATGTACAAGGCAAAAAAAAGATCCTGAAAACTAATAGATATTCCACTGACCAGAGGATAGAGGGGTATTCGACCAACGTCGTCAAGCGCGCCTGCGCTGAACAATCTGGCAGGTGCGTCATTTATGATGAAAAACCAGACCAGATAAACATAATCAAATTTTGTCCGGAAGGTAGCAACAAGTATAATTAAAAACGCTATCCTGTTAAACATAACAGGCATGTAATACACAGAGAAAAAACTAAAAAACAACAATACAATTAAAAGATAAAAATCTTTTAAATATAATTTTTTGGCTTGGGTTATCATGATTTGGTTCTAGAAATATTCTCCTTTTTTATCTTTGCCGGGGCCCCGGCAATCAAACAATCTGTTTTTTCAAATTTTTTGTTCAACAAAGACCCGGAAGCGACAATTGAACCGGAACCAATCTGAGTATTTTTAAGAACAAGACAACGGCAGCCTAACCAGCAATTATCCCCAACAATAATCTTGCCATTTGGATTCATCAATTCATTTTGTTGGCTAAAATATGGATGACCATCTGTATCCAGCAATAATATGTCCCATGAAAAAAGACATTTTTCGCCTATAACAATTTCATTATGACATGAAATGGAACTATTTGCTGTTATTTCAAAATGTTTTCCGATTGTTAGCTTTGCATTTTTCCCGACAGCAATTTTCGTTCCTCTGCCAAGGGTAGCATTTCCTTTAAATTCGAGTTCACCTTCGATATTCCATACTGAATGTTCTTTCAAGGTTGATAATGGGGTCGAAGTGAACCCAATAAGGATCATTCCTCTTTTTAAAGGCGAGCCAATTTTTACTGTTCCCTTGCAATTTTTTAATACAACCTTGCCGGCCAACATAATTGGAAGCTTCAAACCATCTTTTATGCCAAAGTATTTTATGTTTAGATAAAGCGATTTAGGCAAACCCAAATATTTTGTCATTCTTGCTTTTATATTTGTTGGAAACAATTGCATATTGATTTATAAATAGATAGATATCATTTGAATTCAATTAGTTGTGTGATAGATAAACATGTTTTAAATAGATTTATTAAACAAGCTCAATGCTTTGTTTACTCTTCTTTTACTTTCTTTATCCGTTGCTAATATTTTTAATTCATCTAAGGCAGGGATATTTTGAGGGTCATATTCAATATTGTTTTGAACTCTACAATCAGTAATCATATCTTCATACTCATTTAATACTTTCCGAATTATTTGTGAGCAATCTTTTGTGTATTCATAAAATAGCTGTTTACCGGTCATGTTTTGTACTTTATATTTATTTTGATAAATTATTTCGCCTGCATCTATCTGATCAATGGCCTTATGACAAGTTGTGCCTGTAAATTCATCATTATCATAAATGACCCAGAAGATTGGATTTGCGCCACCATGTTTAGGCAATAAGGAAGGGTGTAAATTATAAACACCTTTTGGAAAAAGATCGATTAAAGATGCAGGAATTATTCTTGAAAAGGTTGTTATGAATGCAATATCTATTTGTTCTTTTTCTATTATTTTTTTCAACCTCTCTTCATGAAGAGAATAATAGTCATAAAACTTTATTTTATAAAGGAATCTGCATCTATCTTCTACAGTTAAACCCTTTTTTAAAAACCTCAACAATATTCTTTTCCACGTGTCCACATTATTAAAAAAAGTTACAACAATTTTTGGAGACGTTCTTGAACGAAATAATTCCTTCAGGATAGGTCCACCACTATAAGGATTAGCAAAAAGTAAATAATTCATTTGGTTAACATTTAATTATTAAGCTTATTAATAATTTTAAACAACAATGTCTTGTGGCTAAAAAAAGGGACGTATGTTTCATTTTTACAAAAACCACTTTTAAATTTGTAGATATGCGGCAACCTCTCTTTTTCTATGTAACAAAGATCATAATAGGAGCATCCTTTTTCTTTCATTCGTTTGATTGCTTCCCATTGCAGCAATTCACCCTGACCAGAATTGGGTGCATTATCAGCGTGATTCCCTAACCAATATATTGCGTAATCCTTATCATACACAATTACCAGATTGGCAATGGGTTCATTATTTTTCACAGCTGAAAGAATTTCAATGGATATATTTGGAGATTCGACCAAAAGATCTGAAAAAAAATCGAGAGCCAATACATCTAACTCATTTCGAGTGCTCGCTTTTTGATATATGTCAAAAAAACTATTGTTACACCTTTTTGTTATATCGATTTGAATATCATTCTTCTCAGCTTTCCTGATCATATTTTTTCTTTTTGAATGAATCTGCTCCGTCCAGATTGTATCCAAATCATCCTTCAAGTCTAAAACAAGGGTTTGGAAATTTTTATCATCACCTGCTGTTTGAAAACCGAATTCTTGTAAAACCGGCAAGCAAAAAGCTTGAAAATGCCCAAAATTGTCAACAGAGAAAAGTTGTTGTTGATAATTCACATTCCTGGAAAAAATCCAACCCCCATAGGGTATAAAATGAAATTGCCCAGATTGGTAAAAGGACAACACACCTTTTTTTTGCCTGTGAACCGGACAAATTCCTACCAGTTCATCACCTTCATATGCATATAAATAAAAAAAATCTGTTTTGAAATGCTTACTGACGACCAGGTTCCAATCAGGCCAGTGGGTTGGTGAAGAAAAATTTCTCTTCAGAAAATCGACAGCCGATTCGCAGTTTGTATTTTTGACTATTTTCATATTTGTATTAAAGGGCTCAGAAGCCGGTTTTCATTTGAAAAACCCTTGCAAATTCTCGATCACATATGCAATTTCATCATCCTTTAGATCCACATGGGACGGCAGGGTAATAAAGGTTTTCCAGATATTTTTTGCCATTGGACAGCCATTGTCATACGGTTTGAAAAGCGGATGCAGGGGCAATGGATAAAAATGAACCCCTGTGGCAATACCGTTGTTTTTGAGATGAATAATCATTTCATCCCGCTGTTTGCACCGGATACCGAAAAACCAGTATGCTTCATGGCCTTCAATGCTGTACTTGGTATAGGGCGAAATTGCCGGAATGTCTTTTATCCCGTCCAGGTATTTGCCGATAATAGCCCGCCTGCGGGCATTCATGGCATCCAGCTTTTTGAGCTGGGCAAGGCCGATGGCTGCCATGATATCGTTCATGTTGTACTTGTATCCCAGCACCGAAATTTCATAATGCCAGTGCAGGGCTTCATTCTCCTGCCTGCCTTTGGCGGATTCCGCCCGCCGCCAGGTGTCCTTGTCGATTCCCACCCAGCGGTAAGCCCGCAGAGGCTCGATCAGTTCCGGATCATCAGAACAGATCATGCCCCCGTCCCCGGTGGTCATGCATTTTTTTTCCTCAAAACTGAAACAGCCGATATGCCCCCAGGTGCCCAGTTTTTTTCCTTTATAAGAACCGCCCGCACAATGGGCGCAGTCTTCAATCACCTTTAAATGGTGTTGATCCGCCAAAGCCATCAGCTCATTCATGGGAACGGGATATCCAGCATTATGAACCGGTATGACCGCCACACAATCCGGATCGATTTTTGATCTCAGGTCATCCATATCCATGACCGTGGTATCCGGGTCCACATCCACAAACACCGGGGTCAAGCGATTGTATAGTACCACCGAGGCAGTGGAGGTGAATGTGATGGCCGGCACCAGCACTTTTTTACCGGCAGGAAATTGAAATGCCGTGAGGGCCAGGTGCAGGGCCGCTGTGGCGGAATTCACACCGATGGATATTTTGCATCCGATATACCGGCACCATTCATCTTCAAATTGTGAAACCATGGGGCCCAGCCCCAGCCAGGCCCGGTCAAACACGGCCTTCAGGTTTTCCAGTTCTTCTTTGCCCACACTGGGCTTGAACAATCTGATATCCATTTTTTTCAATATGTTCCTTTAATAGCTTTTAAATGGCGTTATAAACCGCCATGGTTTGATTTAAACGCGGTAAAAGTCATGAGATTTTGATCTTTTTCCGACATCAGGGGATCTTCCACCGGCCAGTTGATATTCAGTTCCGGATCAGACCACAGAATCCCGGAATCCGATGGCTGATGATAAAACGCGTCATGTTTGTAGACCAGTTCACTGTTGTCGGCCAGGGTGCAGAACCCATGGGCAAATCCTTTGGGGATATAGATCCATTTGAACTCATCTTCACGTAATTCAAAGGCCAGGTGCTGTCCCTCTGTGGGGGAGTCTTTCCGTAGATCCACCACCACATCCCAGATTCTGCCCTTAGAACATCGGATCAGTTTGCCGTCAGTGTGCGGGGGCAGGATAAAATGCAGGCCCCGGAGAATGCCTTTTTTTTTGTTGATGGATACATTTTCCTGGACCCAGTTCCAGGGCAGGTTTGCCTGTTTGAAAATTTCCCGGTCAAACACCCGCATGAAACAGCCCCTTTCATCTGCAAAGGGGCTGAGGGTAATCTCATGAATGCCGCTTAAAGACAGTTGTTTTATCTGCATTGATTTGCTTCCTTACCGCGACTGGACGAACTCATGGATGGCCTGAACCATGTAGTCAATCATGTCCGGGGTCATGCCGGGATATACCCCTACCCAGAAGGCGTGGTGCATGATGGTATCCGTGTTTGTCAGTTCTCCTGCAATGCGGAATGATTTTCCCTGCTCCAGAAGGTCAAAACAGGGATGCCGGGTGATATTTCCGGCAAAGAGGTTTCGGGTCTGGATATTGTGCTTCTCCAGATGGGCAGTGATCTCGTTGCGGAAAAATCCGGCATCTTTTTTTACTGTGAGCAGAAATCCAAAGGGGCTGGGATCTGTGTTTTCGGGTATTTGGGGCAGATGAAAAACTTGGAATAAGTGTTTGAGTCCCTCATGCAGCCGCTGATGATTGGCCTGGCGCTGTCGGGTGAACTGTTCCAGTTTTTCCAGCTGGGCGCAGCCGACTGCCGCCTGCATGTCCGTTACCTTTAAATTGTAACCGAAATGGGAATAGACGAACTTGTGATCATAGCCAAAGGGGAGTGTGCCGAACTGCTGGTCAAACCTTTTGTTACAGGAATTGTCATGGCCGGAGGCGCACCAGCAGTCCCGGCCCCAGTCCCGGAACGATTCCACAATTCGTTTGAGTGCCAGATCATTGGTATACACGGCACCGCCCTCTCCCATGGTGATGTGGTGGGGGGGATAAAAACTGGAGGTTCCTATGTGACCGACAGTACCGGTATAATGCCATTGACCGTTTATTTGAACACGTGATCCCAGTGCATCGCAATTGTCCTCTATCAGCCACAGGCCGTTATCATCACAGAAACCTTTGATCTTTTGCAGGTCAAAGGGAAAACCAAGGGTATGTGCCAGGATGACGGCTTTTGTTTTTTTGCTCAAGGCCTGATGCAGCAGATCAACATCCGCATTGGCATCCGGCAGGCGGACATCCACAAACACGGGCACGGCACCGGCCTGCAAAACAGGGGCAATGGTGGTGGGGAATCCGGCAGCCACGGTGATCACCTCGTCTCCGGGGCAAAGCCGCCGTTCTTTCAGTTTAGGAGAGGTCAGGGCCATAAGGGCCAGCAGATTGGCAGAAGATCCGGAATTGACCAGGGAACAATATTTGACATTCAATATCCGGGAAAATTCTTTTTCAAACCGCTGGGCATATTTTCCCGCAGTAAGCCAGAACTCCAGCGCGCTGTCTGTCAGATAGATCATTTCCTGCTCATCAAATACACGACCCGCATAATTTATCCGGCTTTTTTGCGGCACAAATTCCTTTTTCTGATCCGGCAGGTGAATGCTCTGATAATAATGAACCGTGTTTGATTCAGCAGCTTTATCAAATATCACTTTAAGCAGGCTGTGGTCGATCGAAGCCAGTTCTTTAATAATATTGTTTTGATGAAATATAAATTTTTTATCGCAGTGTATCCGGCTGTCATATTTCAAAAGCCCATCAGGAAGATCGATTGTCATTCTTCGCTGAGCTGCGTTTTTAGTTGTAATAAATAAAAAATCGATATCGCCATATTCATCGGGCTCGCTGATTGCCAGAACCGGCCTTTTTTCCGCCGGAGAATTTTCTGAAAATGGGAATGATACTAAAAATATTTTCCCGGTATATGGTTTATATGTCATTCCAGACATCCTCCGTTTTTCCTGCAATTACATTGTGAAAAAAACCACTGCTCTCCTGTGACTTCTCGAAGCCGGGTCCGTTTTGTCCGGGCTTTGATATCATGTTTGAGGATGAAATAATAGAGTTGAAGTGATGTCGGTTTTTCCAAAATAACTGCTCATTTAAAACATTTTCTGCGATGTGAGTGTCCAGCATCTTCAGCCGCATGAATTGAGATTCACGAAAATTTTTGTCTGCAAAGCCCATCTGCTCCAGACCTTCTCTCAACTCTTCGATGCTCTGTTGAAGGGTGACTTGTGGTTGATAGTCCGGGGCCAATTCTGCAAATTGTGAAAAATCCACTTGATAAGATCGTTTGTCCGGCTGTGCATTCGTGTTTATGGAAACTTTTGTACCGGGAACTGATTTTGCGACTGCCTCGGCCAGATCTTTTACCTGGTAATTCCATTCACTGCAGCCGACATTCACGGCCAGAAATGCGCCTCCCATGTCAGGCTTTCGACTAATACCCCAGTCAATGGCACGGGACATATCTTTCACATCAATCAGCGGCCGCCATGGTGTGCCATCGCTGAGCACAGTAATCTCGCCTGCCGCAACCGCACAGGCCACAAAATCATTAAGAACCAGATCCAGGCGTAACCGCCGGGACATGCCGCAGGCAGTAGAGAACCGCAAAGATGTAACCGCAAAATCCGTGCTGCCGAGCTTTTCCAGTTCTTTTTCAACTGCCACTTTTGATCTGGCATAGGCGGTCAAGGGATTCAACGGATCTGATTCTTTCCGGGGCCCGCCTTCCGCATATCCATACATGCTGCAGCTTGATGCAAACACAAATGCCTTGACCCCCTGTTTTTTGGCGGAAAGGGCCAGATTTCTGCTTGCTTCAAAATTGATATCCCGGGTGACGCTTTCAAACCGATTTCCCATTGGATCATTGGAAACGGCACACAGGTGAACCACGGCATCCACGCCTTTCAGCAGTTCGTCCGGAAAATTCCGAATATCTCCCCAATATTGCGCATTTAAATCAAACTCAGGCATATATTGGACCGCTGTAAGGCAATGGGTAAAAAACCCACTGTCAAAACCAATCAGCTCTGCATCTGGCAGTGCCTTGCGCAAATGCCGGACTAAAACCGGTCCGATATAACCTGTATTCCCGGTAATCAGTATTTTCATTTTTTTTCCTTCTGTACTCGAATTTCTTAGATTTACCATATTTTCCAGGGAGGATTTTTCTGCCAGAGTTTTTCCAGCAGCTGGTTGTCCCGGTAGGTATCCATGCACTGCCAGAATCCTTTGTGCCGGAATACTGAAAGCTGGTCTCTGGGGACCAGATCGTCAAAGGGCTCGTTTTCCAGGTTGATGGACGGATCATCCGGGATGCAGTCGAAAAACGCTTTTTGGAATACAAAATACCCGCCGTTGATAGGGGGCTGACATTCCACATCCTTTAACTGCTGTTTGAATTTTTCGACCATATCTCCTTTTACCACAAGGTCGCCGAACCGGGAAGGGGGAAACACCCCTGTCACAGTGCCGATGGTGTCCATCCGGGTATGAAAATCCACCAGTTCTTTGATGTTCACGTTGCTGACCGCATCGCCGTAGGTGAGCATGAACCGGTCTTCGGTGATGTATTGGCTGCACAGGCGGGTGCGGTAACCGGTCATGCTGTTGTCCCCGGTCTCCACCAGGGTGATTTTCCAATCCTCCTTGATGCAGGCATTGTGGACCTGCACATGGCCGTTGTTGGACAGGTCCACCGTGAAATCACTGTTGTAGTTGTAGAAGTTCAGAAAATAATCCCGGATGATGTCGCCTTTGTAGCCCAGGGCCAGCACAAACTCCTTGTACCCGAAATGGGCATAGTGTTTCATGATATGCCAGAGAATGGGCTTGCCGCCGACCTCCACCATGGGTTTGGGCTTGAATTCGGTTTCTTCCCGAAGGCGGGTGCCCATGCCGCCGCATAGGATGATGACTTTCATTGGTTTCCTTTCGTGTCGGGATCAGGGTCTTGTTTTATTCGTGGAGATCAAGATTTTTTTGGGATAGCATTTCCGGGATAACCAGAAGGTCCCTTTATGAAAGTAGTAAACAAATAAACCGAAAATCAGAGGTTCTGCTGGAAATTTGAACCTGTTTGCATCTGCTCCAGTCACAAAATAAAAATTGATTCCCCAGAACGAGAAAACAATAATAAACAAAACAAACAACCTGAAATTAAATCCGGACTTATCTTTTAATGCTTGAAATATAAATATAAAAAAGGAAAAAAATACAAACATTGATACTAATAGAACAAATAGCTTGAAAATTTTGAATAAATATGCCGGCAAAATATTGGTATTGATTTTTCCAAATTCGCCAGGTAGTGCACTGGCGGAAGCTCGGAAACTGGAAAGAAAAGAAAGAAACCGCATTTTCATGATAAACGCTTTGTTTTGGTTGTAGATTTCATTATAGAAATTTACCAGCCATTGACCCATTGCACTCTCATTTACATCATCCGTTAAATTGAGATGTTTTTTAAGATCGGGCATCGCCCTGCCATATATGGCATAACCGCTGTACAAGTCATCGAGTAACCCCCATTTATCAAAGGAAGAGAGACTCCCCTTAGGGGCTGAATATTGTTCGGATAGATACGATTGCCTTGCCCTTAAAAAAATATCAAGGATAACCCTGTTTTCTTCAGATACTGCATCGTCGGGTCTTATTGAGGCAACAACGGCATTTCTGGGAACGTTACTTCCAGATCCCGGAAACAAACCATAAAATTCGTGTGTTACAAAATTATAATAGCACCAGATATTAATAACTATTAAACAAGTGGCAAAAAACGACACCAAAATGCCAGCACTTTTCGAAAAAGGTATTTTTTGGTGTATGAATAATACAAGTAATAACAAGAGAAAGGGAACAATTAAAGGTACCGTGTTAAATCTGGCCAGCGACAAAAGCCCTAATACTAACCCCAGTAAAACAGCGTTCCTTATGGAATATTTGTCATAAATTTTAAATAAAATATAAAGGGACAAACAAAGTAAAAAGACGGTAAGTATCTCCGTTAAAAAAATATTTGCATAATAGATGGTTGATAAAGAAAGATTGAAGCATAACCCCACAAGCATAGCCCATTCTTTTCGATCAAACAGAGGCTTGAAAATAAGACATACCAGCCACGTTGTGAGACCAACCAAGAAATATTGAAAAAATACAATAAATTTAAAGAAAATTGCCTGTGGAATAACAGACATGAATACAGCCAGAATGAGGGGGTATAAAGGCGATCTATGTGCAAAATCACCTTGGCCCTCTCCCGATAATAACTTGCCGAAGCCAATATAGGAACCAGCATCCCCATAATTTGTGATTGGCGTAGAATATAATGCCAAAAAAAGATTCAGCAACAGGATGAATACTAAAAACCATTTTGGGTTTACCATTACACCACGCTTCATAACTGACCCAAATTCAGAGCTATCTTTATGCATAAACAAATCCTGTTTGATGTAATTGCTCAAATCTAATAGAATTATCTGCTGGATTTTTCATCAGTCTCTTCAAAAAAAAACGATAGTTTTCCCACCACCCCATCAACCTGTTCATCTGTCATATCATAATACAAAGGCAAACGCAGCAACCTCTCACCGGCATCCCTTGTATTGGTCATATCTCCAAACACCCGGCCATATTTTGCACCCATGGGCGACAAATGCAGCGGGCTGAAATGAATCACTGCATAGATTCCCCGGTCCTTTAAATATGCCACAAGCTGATCCCGCTCATCCCTGGACCGGGTGATCACATACATGATATGGCTGTTGCCGGCTGGGTCTTCATGGCAGTGGGGCAGCCGGATGAATCCTTTATCCGCCAATTCCTGCAACCCTTCAATATATTGTGCAAACAGCCGAGACCGGGCAGCAATTATGGTGTCGGCCATTTCCAGCTGGGCAAACAGGAACGCGGCCACCAGATCCGAGGGCAGAAACGATGATCCGATATCCACCCAGGTATATTTGTCCACCTCGCCCCGGAAGAATTTGCTTCGGTTGGTGCCTTTTTCCCGGATGATTTCCGCTTTTTCATAGAACCGCTCATTGTTGATCAGCAGGGCACCGCCTTCCCCGCAGATGACATTGTTGGTCTCATGAAAGCTCAGAATCCCCAGATCCCCCATGGTGCCCAGGCATTTGCCGTCAGTACCTCCATACCGGGCACCGAACCCGTTGGCCGCATCCTCCACCACCAGCAGGCCGTGGTGCCGGGCAATCTCCAGAATCTTCTCCATGTCACAGCCGATACCGGCATAGTGGGGGGTGACAATCACCCTGGTCCGGTCAGTCACTGCCCGGGCCACCTGATCGGCATCCAGGTTCAGGGTATGGGGCCGGATATCCACGAACACGGGCGTGGCTCCCTGCATGTGAAACGCGTTGGCCACGGACACAAAGGCAAACGAGGGCATGATCACCTCATCTCCTGGGCCGGCTTCACAGAGCATGGCTGCCATATCCAGGGCCGATGCATAAGACTGGGTGAGCAGGGCCTTGGGGGTGCCCAGATAGGTTTGGATGAACCGCTGGCACTTTTTGGTGAACGGCCCGTCCCCGGCACTGCGGCCCCCCAGGATGGCCTGGGCCATGTAGTAGAGTTCCTTGCCTGCGATGAACGGTTTGTTAAAAGGGATATTATCTGTCATGGAAAAACCTGAAGATGGTATCGACAATGGTCTGCTGTCGGCGTTTTGGTCAGGGAAAATGTCGATAAATGTCTTTTCTGTGCAATGCTTTTTCCAAAACAACAGCATCTCCTTCCATCCTCAATCCTATCCTGTACTTTCCAAACCGAACTTTAAAACACAGGGGATAGCCTTTCATCTGTTCTATCACCCCAAGTTGATGGAGAGATTCTGCAGCAGGAAGTGTTTTAAAAACGAACTGTTCGATTTTTATTCTTTGTGGAGCTGGAATCAGAGACAGTTCTTTTAAAAATTTTTTTCTGTATTTTACCTTCAACTGTTTTTAACCAGTTGTTTGTAATATGTTTCAGCATCTTTCTGATTCATCAATTCTTCCCCCTGGTTATCTTTCATCAGATGAAACAATGCATAATCCTCAAGCAGCTGTTCAATTTTTTCGAAATCTTTTATGGGGATTTGAACGGCTATCTTTCGATTATTTTCATCAACGATATATTGTTTAGTGATCATTTCCATCATAAAACCTCCCATTTCATCAACAATACATACTTATTCTATCACCAATAATTAACACATAAAACTCCCCTATCATTAAAAAAACCTGAAAATGGTATCGACAATGCCCTCCTGCTGCTCCCGGGTCAACTCGTAATAAAACGGCAGCCGCAGCAGCCGGCCGCTCATGGATTCGGTCACGGGCAGCTGCCCCGGCCGGTATCCCGTTGACAGCCCCACATCCGAGGTATGCAGGGGCACATAATGAAATACCGCATGAATCCGGCGTTCTTTCAGATACCCCATCAATGCATCCCGGGTGGCTTCATCCGGCAGGATGATATAAAACAGATGGCTGTTGCTGTCACAGCACGGCGGGATATAGGGCAGCCGGAGTCTGCCGTCATTGGCCAGCGGCACCAGGGCCTGGTGATAAAACTTCCAGATGTCGTTGCGACGTTGATTGATCTGGTCCATGTTCTCCAGCTGGGCATACAGAAATGCCGAGAGCAGATCCGACATCAGATAGGAGGATCCCACATCCACCCAGGTGTAATGGTCCACCTCACCCCTGAAGAACGCACACCGGTTGGTGCCCCGGACCCGGATGATCTCGGCCCGCTCGATGAATTGCTCGTCATTGATTACCAGAGCCCCGCCCTCACCGGAGATGAAATTTTTGGTCTCATGAAAGCTGTAGGTGCCCAGATGGCCGATGGTGCCAAGATATCTGCCGTTATATGTGGAGTTCACCCCCTGGGCCGCATCCTCCACCACCAGGAGCCGGTATCGGTCTGCAATGGCCATGATGGCATCCATGTCACAGCCCACCCCGGCATAATGCACGGGCACAATGGCTTTGGTCTTTTCTGTGATCAGCGGTTCAATCAGTTTTTCATCCAGGTTCAGGGTATCAGGTCTTATATCGGCAAACCGGATCGTTGCCCCGCGCAGGGCAAAGGCATTGGCCGTAGAAACAAAAGTGAACGAAGGCATGATCACCTCATCTCCCGGCTGGATATCACACAGGATGGCCGCCATTTCCAGGGCTGCGGTGCAGGAATGGGTGAGCATCACCTTATTAGCCTGGAACTTTGTTTCCATCAGGTTGCAGCATTTTTGCGTGAAATGGCCGTCGCCGGAGATGTTGCCCAGTTCTACTGCCTGGGCGATGTGGTACAGCTCTTTGCCGGCGATGTAAGGTTTGTAGAAGGGTATTGTCATCTATCAATACTTTTAAAGTTCAATCATTTTCCAAAACTGCCAAACCAAAGCCTGTCTTTCCATAACCATTTCCATTATACAGCATGAATCTTTCACCTTTGTGATCAAAAACAAATGGATATTCAATCATTTCCGAATCCCATCCATCTTTAGACACATCAATTCCTGCTAAATGGTCTTTTCGAGTCCAATTTTTCCCATCGTGGGATTCTGCATATCCAATACGATATGATCTGCCCCTGTAAGAAAACCACATTTTCCATAACCCATTTTCATTAAGCACAGAGGGGCGGGAAATTGCGGATTCTTCATCATTGGAATAATCTATTGACACATGTCCTTTTCTTACCCAATGAATTCCATCGAATGAATAAGCATATTTAATATGATATCTATGTTGCGGTATACTTTCTTGAATATACCAATCTGTACATGAAAGATACCACATGTGCCATAAATCCTCATGCAATATCACACTACAGCTTGCACAAAAATGAGGTTCCTGCATTGATCTATCCATAATTGGACCTGGACAATATCGAATATATCTGCCTGCATCATTTTTATAAGCTAAGCCGATAGAATTTCTAAAAGGAACAGTGACACCTAAGTTCCAACCAATGTAATACAAAAAATTTTTATTATCCGTTTTAACAAGCCAAGTTGCCATAGCCCCACTATCATCAAATTCACCTAATTCGCCTGGAAATAGAACGGGATTGGTCGAGACATCTTCTATAAAAAAAGGGTTGTTGATATCAATTAACACATACCCTGTATACGACCTGTTCATCAAATCTCTTGCACTGAAATAAATTCGAAAAAAATCTCCTTCAATATGTTCTGCTATAGGAACAGATGCATGGGATCTCATCCAAGAAATCTTTCCATCTGGGCAAAAAATTTTTCCCAGCTTCTTCCACTTCATAACTGCCTCCGCTTTCTCAGATCTTTTTTAACATCGTGCTTCTTTTCGATGATCTCTCAGTCGCTTGTCCGACATACAACCCCTCTTTTTCAGCATCCTTCAAAAGAAGTGTTCCCGCGCCAAGGATACATTTTTCTCCAACCTTTATGTGATCTCTAAGGGTTGCATTGACGCCGATAAAACAAGATTCACCGATTTCAACGCCACCAGATACAACAATATGGGATGCCAGAAAGCAGTGATCATAGATTGTTGAATGATGGCCAATATGATTTCCACTCCATAAAGTGACATTGTTACCGATGGAAACAAATGGCTGAATCGTATTGTCTTCAAATATAAAACAATTGTCACCAATTTTACCATCATTGAGCACTGTTGCGTGGGAACTGATATAGCTGGCCAGCCGATAACCCATCGCCTTTGCAGCAAAATATTTTTCTTTTCGAATCCGATTCAGTTGAGAATAACTGATTGCAATGAACATATCATAATTTTCCGGCGGATAATGTTTCCTTACTTTGTCGAAAGGCACTACCGGTAAATTACAAAAAGTATCGGAGGTCATATAATCTTTATCAAGTGTAAATGCAGATACAATATAATCTGAATCAGTTGAGAAATAGTAATAGGCCAGTTGTGCGATATCTCCCATTCCGAAAATTACCAGAGATTTTTTCATCTGCCCTTCCTTACCAGAATTGAAAATTCATAAAGTTCATAATCGTGAAGAAGTGCAACGTGTCGTGAATAACGTTTTTTACAGATATCAAATATTTTGCAGGGATCTGCATAGTAAAGATCTTCCCGCATTTTATCCTTGTCCGAATAGGATGTCAGGCAATTAAAGGCAAAACCGAATCGACACGATTTATTCAGTGAATCAATGGCTTTCACTATATAGTCCCACCACTCGTCGTCACTGTAACCGAAACGAACATTGAATATACCACTGGCGATACTATAATCCGCTAATTTAGATGGTTCAGCATCAATGAAAAATTCAGCATTCATTTCTTTTTCAAATTTTTTTTGGGCTGAAAGGATCATCGTTTCTGAAATATCGTAACCATAATACATAAAGTTAGGATAATTTTGATTGAGGTGGTCAAACAAGGCACCATACCCACACCCTAAATCGTTTAAAGAAAATTCTTTACTTTCATCAACGATTTTACACAACTGAACAAACCGTAATAATTGACCATATTCTCCATTCCAGTCGACCCCTTGGGGAGTTTCTCCATGTTCAGCCAGTTTTGATGAATAGTACTTTGCCACATCTCTTATTATTGATTCATTTTTTTCCATAAATATCTCGAATTATCGTATACGGTCTTTGTTTTGTTTCAATAAACACTTTTGAAATATACATGCCGACAATGCCAACAAACGAAATAATCAATCCCCCCAACAACCAGACAGATGCCATCACGGATGTCCAGCCACTTAAGGGGGTTGCCAGAAATATTTTGTTGAATATTAGATACAATACGTAAATCAACGCAAATAAAGAAATAATAAATCCTGTATAAAAAATTCCTTTCAGTGGTACATTGCTGAAGGCAGTGATAGAGTTAACAAGCAATGAAATTTTGCGATGAAACGTATAACTTGTTTTGCTTGAATTATGTTTTTTTACAATTTCAGACACCTGTTTAAATCCTGTTAGGTGCCATAGACCCGCGATCATCAATTCTCTTTCCTGGTGCTGGATCAATGCCTGAACATAACGCTGGGACATCAAGCGTGTTGTCACAATATTTTTCGACAAATTCAGCCCGGTAAGTCTATTGAACAAGAGATAAAAAAGAGAGCCGCTCCACCTCTCACACAAATTGCCTTTTCGATTTTCCTGAACACCGAAAATCACATCACATTTTTCTTTCTCCATCTTTGTGAAAAAACTCAGCAGCCATTCCGGTTCCTCTTCCAAATCACTGTCAATCAAGAATACGAAATCTCCTTGTGAATGTGAAAGGCCTGTCATCATGGCTTTGTGATGCCCAAAGTTCCGTGAAAGATCCACCACAACTATATGTGGATCCGAGTGGGTCGAACTAACCGCTATTTCCAAACTGTTGTCCGGAGAGCCGTCATTGACAAGGATAATTTCATAATCTTCTCCGGCCACTTCCCGGGCTGCGGTTGCAGCACGAGAGCAAAATTCTTCTATATAAGGGGCTGATTGGTATAACGTGGAAACAATAGACAGTTTCATTACTTGACAAATCTCATATATTTTGGCGATTCTTTGCCGCAGTTGAACAACAAATCCAGAATGGTTACCCCATGAACAAATTCCCCCCAAAGCTGGGGGTATTCCGGATAACCGTCATAATCAAACCAGGAGAGCACTATACCATATTCCTTAAACACTTCTTCCTGGATATACCCTTGGGCCGATGGTCCGGAAACATATTCTGTGCCGCCTGTCTGCAGGCACAGGTCTACAATCCGTTCAGTTTTTCCTTCGATCAATTGATAATCCCATGAGTTGCTGATTTTGGTCGTGATCCCCAGGTATCTGCACACCACTTCAATCAGGGTCCGATTCAAATCAGACAAATGGCTGGAGCTATTCTGCCTATAGAATGGTTCCAAGATTACAGACACCTCATCATAATATGATGCACGCCGATAATGCTGCCTTAACGTTTTCCAATGTGATTCGGCCCAGTCAGTCCCATCGATCTCCGTTTCACGGATAGCCTGATGATACTTGCCTTTCACTTTGACAGGAACGGTCAGCCACGTAGTACCCTGGGGTGTCTTGATTTTGTTCCGGTTCCGCCAGTCCCGGCGTGTGTACTGCATATCATCATATAAAATAAACTCATCCACAGCTGCGATAAGGTCAAAATACCCTTTCCATGGAATATAATTTGATTGAAGTATGGCTATTTTTTTCTGCATTTTCCTCCGGTATGTTTCAGGCGCCCTGACTTCCAACTGCAATTCCGGCAATAATCAACAACACACCTGCAACCTTATACCCGTTCAATGGTTCATTGAAAAGCAGAGCGCTGCCCAGAAGAACGATTCCAAAAGTGATGCCCATAAAGGGATAGGCATGGCTCAAAGGCAATTTTGATAATGCAGCCATATAGCACAGGGCTGCCATAAACGCTGCTACAAAACTGGAGAGTATGAATGGATCGAAAAAGAGCGAAAAAAGGTGGAACAGTTTCGGCCAGAAAGAATCCGGAAGGGCTCCATGCATGGGGATGCGCCATTTCAAAACCAGCTGCCCATAGCACGTTAAGATGATGGTAAAAAATATGTAGATATAGTATATCACTGCTTTTAACCTTTGCTAACTGCCAACAAAGAGCCGCCAAAAGGAAAATGGACTACGCCTTTACTTGATTTTATCATTCCCATCTCCACTGTCATGATGGCCTCGAACATTCGTTTGAGCATTGACGGATAATTTGCTGATCATAATGGATTAAGAATCCTATCCACTGATGAACTCTTCCCCAGCTGCATCAGATATTTCCCATATCCGTTTTTCAAAAGCGGGGCTGCCAGTTTTTCCAGCTGTTCTATGGTGATATAGCCCTTGCGCAGGGCCACTTCCTCCACACACCCCACCTTGAGCCCCTGGCGTTTTTCAATGGTTTCGATAAAGGTGCCGGCTTCCAGGAGGGATTGATGGGTGCCGGTGTCCAGCCAGGCAAACCCGCGGCCCAGCAACTGCACTTTGAGCGTGCCCCGGGCCAGATACACATTGTTGATATCCGTGATTTCAAACTCCCCTCTGAGGGACGGCTTCACTGAATGGGCAATCTCCACCACGTCATTGTCATAAAAATAAAGCCCGGGCACGGCAAAATTGGATTTGGGATGGGCAGGCTTTTCCACGATGCTCAGCACCCGGCCGGTTTCATCAAAATCCACCACCCCATACCGCGACGGGTCATTGACCCAGTAGCCGAACACAATCCCGCCCTTGGTGAGCTGGGTGCATTTTTGAAGCATGGGCTGGAACCCCTGGCCGTAAAACAGGTTGTCCCCGAGAATCAGGCACACGGAATCAGATCCGATAAACGATTCTCCCAGAATGAACGACTGGGCTAGTCCTTCGGGTTTGGGCTGTTCCGCATAGGAGATGGAAATCCCCCACTGGGAGCCGTCCTTGAGCAGTTTCTGAAACCGGGGCAGGTCCTCAGGATCAGAGATCAGCAGAATATCCCGGATTCCGGCCAGCATCAGGACCGACAGGGGGTAGTAGATCATGGGCTTGTCATACACCGGCAGGAGCTGTTTGGAACCTGCGATGGTGAGGGGGTAGAGACGGGTGCCGGAGCCGCCGGCGAGGATGATTGCTTTCATAACATAGGTATTGGGTTTTGGATTTTAGGTTTTGGGGGGTTGGGTTAAGTACCAGTTGAGGGTTTTTTGGAAGCCGGATTCAAAGGTTTCTTTGGGGGTGAAGCCGAGTTCCGTTTGTATTTTGGCGGCATCGATGGCGTAGCGGCGGTCATGGCCGGGGCGGTCCGTGACATGGGTGATCAGGGTGTTGGGGTGGATGCCTTTGGAACATGGGCAGTCCGGATATGTCCGGGCCAGGGTCTTGTTTTGCTCAAATGTGTGAAGGACCCGGTCACACACCTGGTGAACGATGTCCAGATTGATCTGTTCGTTGCTGCCGCCGATGTTGTACACTTGGCCGGGAGTGCCTTTTTTCAGGATCAGGTCAATGCCGCGGTTGTGGTCGTCCACGTACAGCCAGTCCCGGATCTGCCGGCCGTCGCCATACACGGGGATGGGTTTGCCGGCCAGGATGTTGGTGATCATGAGCGGGATCAGTTTTTCGGTAAACTGGAACGGGCCGTAGTTGTTGGAGCAGTTGCTGATGGTGGTGTTCAGGCCGTAGGTTTTGTGGTACGCCCGGACCAGGTGGTCGGAGGCGGCTTTGCTGGCGGCATAGGGGGAGTTGGGGGCATAGGGCGTGGTTTCCGAAAACGGCGGGTCATCGGACTTCAGGGTGCCGTAAACCTCGTCTGTGGAGATGTGGTGGAACCGGTGGCCGGGCCGGGGGTCTTTGTCCAGCCAGATGTTGCGGGCCGCCTTGAGCAGGGTGTGGGTGCCCACGATGTTGGTTTCGATGAAGGCGTCCGGACCCTGGATGGAGCGGTCCACGTGGGATTCCGCCGCAAAGTGGACAATGGTGTCGATGTGGTGGGACACCAGGAGATTTTCCACCAGGGGCTGATCCAGAATGTTGCCGTGGATGAACGTGAATCCGGGATGGTTGTCTGCCCGTTCCAGGTTGTCCCGGTTGCCGGCATAGGTCAGTGCATCAAGGACAACAATGTGATCCTGTGGATATTTTTCAATCCAGTAGTAAACAAAATTTGTACCGATAAAGCCGGCGCCACCTGTGATAAGTAAGTTCATGGAATTCGTGGTCAGAGCTGAGTTATAAGCGTCCATCAGTGAGGGATTTGTCCAGAATGCCTTTGACATCGTAGATGAGGGTGCCGGTTTGTTTGTGCGCGTTCAGGTCGATTTCCAGGAACTGTCTGTGGGCCACGGCCAGGATGATGGCGCTGTAGCCGCTGTTTTCCGGGCTCTGGATCATGTTCTGGATGCCGTATTCGTGCATGACTTCGGACGGGGAAGCCCAGGGGTCGTACACGTCCACGGTCATGCCGAAGTCAGCCAGTTCGTGAACGATGTCAATGGCCCGGGTGTTGCGGATGTCCGGGCAGTTTTCCTTGAACGTGATGCCCAGCATCAGGGCGGTGGCGCCCTTGACCGGGATGCCTTTTTTGATCATGAGCTTGACCACTTCCGAGGCCACGTAGGCGCCCATGCTGTCGTTCATGCGGCGGCCGGCCAGGATGATTTCGGGGTGGTAGCCGACTTCCTGGGCTTTCTGGGCCAGGTAATAGGGGTCCACGCCGATGCAGTGGCCGCCCACAAGGCCCGGCTTGAACGGCAGGAAGTTCCATTTGGTGCCGGCGGCCTGGAGCACGGCATGGGTGTCGATGTCCATGCGGTTGAAAATTTTGGCCAGCTCGTTGACAAAGGCGATGTTGATGTCCCGCTGGGAGTTTTCAATGACCTTGGCGGCTTCCGCCACCTTGATGGTGGGGGCCAGGTGGGTGCCGGCCGTGATGACCGAGCGGTACAGGGCATCGACTTTTTGGCCCGCTTCCGGGGTGGAACCGGAGGTGACCTTTTTGATGTGCTCCACCGTGTGTTCTTTGTCGCCCGGGTTGATGCGTTCAGGCGAGTAGCCGGCAAAAAAGTCGGTGTTAAAGGTCAGGCCGGAGGTTTTTTCCACCACCGGGATGCAGTCTTCTTCGGTGGCACCGGGGTAAACCGTGCTTTCATAAATGATGATGTCCCCTTTGGAGATGACGTTGCCCACGGTCTCAGAGGCCCGGATCAGGGGCGTCAGGTCCGGGCGGTTGTTTTTGTCGATGGGGGTGGGGACGGTGATGATGTAAACGGTGCAGTGTCTGATGTCATCCAGGCCGGTGGTGCAGAACAGGCCGGGGCTGGGCGGGGCCTGGGGGCCTGGGGCCTGGTGGACCAGGACCTGCTGCAGGATCTCATCTTCCACTTCCAGGGTGGCGTCGTGGCCGGACATCAGTTCGGTGACGCGGGTCTGGTTGATGTCGTATCCCACCACGGGGTAGCGGGTGGCAAAGAGCCGGGCCAGGGGGAGGCCGACATAGCCGAGGCCGATAATCGCTATTTTTTCCATAAGGGGGTCAGGCTTGCCTTATTGTTGTTATTGGGGGGGGGGTATTGTGTGCTGGGGGTTAAATTTTGAAGTCGTTGCAGCCGACATATTGACAAAGGTTGTTGATTATCTCTGAAAACACATCCTCTTTGACTGCCCCATAGCGCCTTACCACAGTCGATGTGCTTAAGGTAAAAATTTTATCATACCGGACCCAGCTTTTCTTGGGCAGAAATCCATCTCTCATGTCAAGGGATTCAATGCTTACCGCATTATCCTCTGTCAAAACAGAGGTAATGGCCAAACCCATAAAATCCCCTCGATAATCTGCCTGAGTCAGGACAAGGACAGGACGTTTTTTTCGGCTTGCCAAATCGGAAAATGGAAATGGCAGACCGACAATATCTCCGGGATTACAAGTCATTCCAGACGTCATCTTCGCTGCTGCTCCAGACTTGGTCCATTACAGGTTCCTGCGCTTTTTTCAATTCATCCGTCCATGTATCTTCCAAACCATGTTTCATTTCAATATACCCAATAAAATCCAAGATTTCTTTTGCAAGCGGTTCCGGTAACTTCAACGCTTTTTCATATATTTTTTGCGCGGTTGCCGCCATAATTAAAATCCTTGTCTTTGTGTTTTAGACTCTGCACTTTAAAATACGATAATGCGCTGGTGTTTTGAATATAACCCGGTTTTGTTCAAATATCAAACCGGGAGAAAGCCTGACCCCTAACTTTTTTCTTCATACCAGGTCATGGCTTCGGTTAGGCCCTGCCCGATCCGGTGTGTGGGGGCGTAACCCATCAGGGTTCCGGCTTTGGTGATGTCAGCCAGAGAATGGCGGACGTCTCCGGGGCGGAAATCGCGGTATTCGGGTTTGGCCGCAGCCAGGTGCGGGTGGCCCGGGACCAGCAGGGTTTTCCTTGTGTCGTAGAGCTGGTTCAAGGTGGTGCGTTCGCCCACGGCCACGTTGTAGACCTGATTGAGAGCTTCCGGGTTTTGGGTGAAGGCGGCCAGGAGGTTTGCCTGGACCGCGTTCTCAATGTAGCAGAAGTCCCGGCTGGTCTCGCCGTCCCCGTTGATGTAAACCGGCTCGTTGTGGATCATAGCTTTGATCCATTTGGGGATCACGGCGGCATAGGCCCCGTCCGGGTCCTGGCGGCGGCCGAAAATGTTGAAGTAGCGCAGGCCGATGCTGGGGAACCCGTAGCACCGGGCAAATACATCGGCGTAGAGTTCGTTGACATACTTGGTCACGGCATAGGGGGACAGGGGGCTGCCGATAACAGCTTCTTTTTTGGGCAGGCCGGGGTGGTCCCCATAGGTGGAGCTGGAGGCGGCATATACCAGGCGGTTGACCCCGGCATCCCGGGCTGCGGTCAGGATGTTGAGGAACCCGGTGATGTTGTTTTCATTGGTGGTGATGGGGTCGGCCAGGGACCGGGGCACGCTGCCCAGGGCCGCCTGGTGCAGGACCACATCCATGCCGGCGCAGGCACGGGTGCAGGTGGGCAGGTCCCGGATGTCCCCCTCGATGAAGGTGAAGTTGGCCCACTGGGCCGGGGTGACCAGGGTCTGAACTTCGTCCAGGTTGCGCTGGTGGCCGGTGGAGAAATTGTCCAGGCCGGTCACGGTATGGTTTTGTTTGAGCAGGGCTTCGACCAGGTTGGAGCCGATGAAGCCGGCTGCGCCGGTGATGAGTAGGTTCATGGGGTTTGGGTTTTAGGTTTTGGGGTTGAAGGGCTCAGTCCTTTGTTTACCAGTGTCAGGGGCCGGTAAGCCGGGTCCCGGTGCCACCGCTCCCACACGGAAGGGTCCACTGTGACGTTGATGGCCGGGTTGCCGTCCGGGTCCGTGTCGTATTTACGGATATGGCGGCCGTTGTTGGGTTTGAACCGTCTGGCGAACCATTGGTAGGTTCCGCCTAAAAATTCGGCAAACGAGTCTCTGGGGGCTGTGGTCAGGGCCTGGTCCGCCGGCGGGATGCAGGGAGTCAGGTCCAGGCCGGCGGCCAGGGCTTTTTTCTGGATCCAGGCCAGGGGCAGGTCTGCCAGGGGGTCGTCCCCGTATCCGCCGCCCACATTGGCGTGGGCACCTGTGAACCAGCGCTGTTCCACATCGATCTGGGATGATTGCGGCCTGTGGAGGGTCCACAGCACACGTCATAGGGCTTCGGTGTTCGTCCAGGGCCATGGCCTGGCAGGCGTGGCGGACAATGCCGGACAGCTGGGTGTCGTGCCAGGCGTATCTGCCTTTTCCGAGATCTGGGTCCGGGGATGCCCAGGGCCCCCACCGTGTCCCAGACCCCGATCATGTGGATGGAGACAAGACGGCTGAACCGGTCCCGGAACGTGCGGGCTGCCGGGTCTTCCGGGGCAATCTGTTTGTCTCTGTAGATGGTTTCAGCCCGGGCCAGCAGATCCGGGGTGGACACGCGCAACAGGCCGCATTTGCGGATCAGGCCCACCAGGCTGCGGGCCGTGTATGCGCCCCGGCTGAACCCGAAGATGAAGATGCGGTCCCCGTCGGCATAATGCCGGGCCAGCCAGTCATAGCCCTGACGCAGGTTGCGGCTCAGGCCATAGCCGAACAGGCCGCCCCGCAGGCGGGTGAGCGGGTTGGTGCCGACACCGGGGTCGTAAAAGAGGGCCCCGGTCCCTGGCGTGATGCCAGGTCACAGGCGGAACACGTTGGTGCGGTCCTGGGGGTCGTTCCATTCGGAATAGATTTTTTGCGGCCTGTGGGATGGGTCCACAGCACCACGTCATAGGGGCTTCGGTGTTCGTCCAGGGCCATGGCCTGGCAGGCGTGGCGGACAATGCCGGACAGCTGGGTGTCGTGCCAGGCGTATCTGCCTTTTTCCGAGATCTGGGTGCCGGGGATGCCCAGGGCCCCCACCGTGTCCCAGACCCCGATCATGTGGATGGAGACCGGGCGGCTGAACCGGTCCCGGAACGTGCGGGCTGGCGGCCCCGGTCCCTGGCGTGGTCTGCCAGGCTGGTGCACAGGCGGAACACGTTGGTGCGGTCCTGGGGGTCGTTCCATGTGCCGTCGAATAGGAGGGTTAGGTTCATTAAAGTTTTAAGTTTTAAGTGTTCAGTTTTAAGCCTAATCCGGCCCCGAATTGCATAGCTCCGCTCTGTCGGTTACAGGGAGGGGCGAGGCTGTATCCGATGAGGGGTGGTGCAAGGGGGTTGTATATAGCATCCATAGGGTCCTGTAAATAGGTGAAACTACCTAGTGGGGGGTTCGTCAAAGGGGGTCTGACCCTGCTAAGCGTTTGTTATTATAGGGGGTATGGGTAAAAAATGCTTGTTTTTGGCTCTTAGAAGGCACTTTTCGGGGGTGAAAACAGGGTTTTAAAGATTTCAATGGGGTTATGCCCGGGCACATAAATCAGGGTTGTGCCAGATTGCAAGGGAAAAATGCATAGTGGGGTTGGTTTCAGGTGTTCAATCTTTTGGCCAAAGCGGTTTGGGCTTTGGGTTCGCCGTGGACCAGCCGGATCTCGCCCGGGGGGTCGGGCATGGCTGCCACCCAGGCGGCCAGGGTCTGCTGGTCGGCGTGGGCCGAGTAGCCGGTCAGGCCGTGGATGGCGGCTTTGGACGGGGTGCGGCCTTCCAGGATGGCCCGGCCTGGGGTGCCGGCGGCCTGATATCCCACAAAGAACAGGTCGTTTTTCGGGTCGTCCAGGCCGTGTTTGAGGTGGTTGACAATGCGGCCGCCCGTGCACATCCCGGATCCGGCAATGATGATGGCAGGACCTTTGAGGTCCAGCAGGCGGCGGTGGTCTTTGAACCGCTCCACGGCATACAGGTGTTTGAACCGGATGGGGTGGTCGCCGGCGGCTTTCAGGGTTTTGGCTTCTTTGTCCCAGCAGTCGTCCATGTCCTGGTACAGCCGGGTGATCTCTACCCCTAAGGGAGAGTCGATGAACACGGGCACGCCCGGGTTGATGCGGTCCAGCTCGTAGATCAGCTCCTGGGTGCGGCCCAGGGCAAATGCCGGGATGTACACAATGCCGCTGTCGGACAGGGCATGGTCCAGGGCCTTTGCCAGGGCGGCCTGGCGGTCGGCCCGGTTTTCGTGGTTCCGGTCCCCGTAGGTGGATTCCAGGATCAGGAGATCGCAGGAGTCGGGCAGGTCCGGGT
This sequence comes from Desulfotignum phosphitoxidans DSM 13687, assembly GCF_000350545.1. GTDB lineage: Bacteria > Desulfobacterota > Desulfobacteria > Desulfobacterales > Desulfobacteraceae > Desulfotignum > Desulfotignum phosphitoxidans. The sequence continues at coordinate 20,271 of NZ_APJX01000013.1, read as the reverse complement.
CCGGGAGGATCGGGGTGTGGCGGCAGCCCAGGTCCCCGGAAAAGGTGACCCGGGTGGGGGCGCTGCCCGGACCGCCCGGGAATGAAAACTGGATAAAGCAGGAGCCCAGGATGTGGCCGGCGTTTTTCAGGGTAAAGGTGATGTTGCTTTTAAGGGTGAAGGTGTCGTACAGCTCAAACCCCCAGGACAGGTCGTCAATCCGGGCTTCCATGGCCCGGACTGCGGTGTCGGAGCGGTCGGAAAAGGACATGGCATCCCGGAGCATGGGGGACAGCAGGGCTTTGGTGGCATGGGTGCACAGAATCTCACCTGCAAACCCGGCATCGATCAGGTCCGGGACCCGACCGGTGTGGTCGATGTGGGCATGGGTGAGAAACAGGTAATCCACGGTGGCCGGGGGCACGGGCCACTGGTCAAAGGGCAGCACAGGATCATGGCCCTGGGCAATGCCGCAGTCCACCAGGAGATTGACTTCGGCCGCCTGGATAAGGTGGCAGGAGCCGGTGACGCAGCTTTTGGCGCCAATGTGGTTGATTTTCATGGGTGTTGGGTTGGGTATTGGGGATGGGATCAGGCTATCAGCTTTGAATCAAATTCACAGGTAAAAAGAGACTGAAGCGGAAAATTTTTCGATACATCAAGGATTTCGATCCCGACAATCTTTCCGTCTTCAGTTAGATCCAGATTCACACCTTCAGAGACTTCAACAACGCCTGAAGGAGTTTCTTTGGAAAATTGTAAATAAGCGGCATCAACCTCTTGGTCATAATGAATTTTCATTTTTTCATCTCCTTTTTAAGGGGGTATGCCGTAATCACAACAATTTTTTCAATTTCACAAGAAAAAACAACCTTTATTGGATAACCCTGCTGCCCAAAAACTTCATTGCTGGTGATTTCGTATTTTCCTTTAAAAACCATCTGCTTTGTCTTCCAGTTTTCAATAATGGATGAAATATCCTCTTCGGTTATTTTGTACAATTTCATCCTTCGCTTTGCATGACGACTATATTGTATGGGTTTGGTTAACATTGTTCAAGGGATTTTTATGACCTTGCATGGGTGTTAGGTCTTAGGTTTTGGGCCAAAGCAGCTGGATGCGGCCGACGTTCTTTATGTTCGTCGGGCGATCAGCAGGGTTCTGCCGATGGTGCCCAGGATGCGTTTGGTCTGCATTTTCTGCACCTGGTTTCCGGTCAGGCGTTCTGTGGACAAAGGGCATTCAATGCGACGGATGACCTTCCAACCGGTTTGGGTCAAAAGCCGGTGGTAGTCAAACAAGGTGATGGATCTGCCGGGGTCTTCCTGGGCGGCCGGGGTGGATTCAAAATCGTACCAGTCGGCATTTAAAAAAGCCAGGGAAGCGCCGGGGTTGGTGTTTTCATGGGCCAGGGTAAAAAAATCCTTAAAAAACGCTTCATATTCCTTTTTGGACAAGGAGGATATGGAAGGGGTTGCTTTGCCGGCTTTTTGTTCGTATTCCTTGGCTTTTTTGGTGTAATACGGGGGATCAAAAAAAATCAGGTCCGGCTTTCTGTCAAGGGGCCAGGTGCGGTTTTGCGGGTTCCAGTGATGGTATTCGATTTCCGGGCGGCCCTCTGATGGTGCCAGATCAAAGGCCCGGCATTTTCGTTCAAAAGCAAGGCATACATCCGGGACAACGCCGCCGCCTGCCATGGGGTCCAGGACCAGGTCGCCGGGTTCTGTAAAATAAAACAGGGTATGGGCCACCAGCTGGGCAGGGATGCGGCCGGGCCAGTCATCTCCGAATCTGTCATCACAGTCGTTGAAATGCCATTGATCCCAGGTGCGAAGGCCCCATTCAAGGGCTTTGAATTTTTCCTGATCTGTCTTTCCTTCAAGTCTCAATGCCCAGGCAAGCGCCAGTTCCATGTTGTAATGGCCGGCAATGTATGTCATGTCCCGGCCCTGGGTGAGCAGATTACCAATATTACCAAATTTGGTATTATTGGTAATCTGTGAAATCCGCTGCTGGTTGATCCCCACTTTTTTTGAGATCTTTTCCTGGGTCCAGCCAAGGCGGCTGAGCCGGATAATAATGCTGTCTCTGTTTGTTTTCTGCCGGGCACGGATATCCGTGATCCATGCGTTGACGGTCTGCTGGATCACACCCAGTTTTTCTGCCAGGGCCGTTTCCGTATATCGGCATTTCGGGTCTGATGATGCAATGTCCCTGGCAATGCGCTTTTTATCGGCCGGGGTCAGCCGGTCGCCATGGCTGGTGTTGTTCCGGGCCGACTCCAGGAGCAGCTCTGTTTTGGCGGCTTCATAGTCCAGGACCGCGTCCTGGTAATGGATCACGGGGATGTCCGTGCGGCCGGCCTGCCTGAACGCGTGCCACCGGTGCACCCCGTCGATGAGGATCAGCACGATGGCCAGCAAATCCCCGCCCGGGGTGTAGTTGACCACCCGCTGCACCATGACCGCCGGAAACTGCGCCCCGATGGACAACGCCTCGACATAGGCGTCCACCGTCTTCTGGTTGAGGCTGGCGCGGGGGTAGATGCCCTCGTCCCATATCAGATCCTGGGTTTTCATTTCAGGGTCAGGCCTGCGTTATTGTAGTTATTGGGGGGGGAAGTGTTAAGTTTTAAGTAGACGGGGTGGGGTCAGGGTTGGGTTGTTGGCTTATTGCATAGGGCCACAATAAGCCAATAACCCAAGGTCACACGTAAGCCAGGCCTGACCCCCCGAGGGTTGTACGGATCACCCAGCAGGGTTTCCACTTCCGCGGGAGGGAAATACCGCAGGTCCACCGCCACAAGGATCTATTGTTTGTGAAAGATTCTTCTTCACCCATTGGACGAAATCAAAGAAGGATAATTCCCCGGTCAATTCAATTCTTTTTTTGTTCTCTAAATGAAGATGTGGTATTTGTTCGCCCGTATGATCCCTTCCAATTGTTCCATACTTCATTCGAATAGCCCTGGGGTCGGGGGCATTATCAAAACCGGCCACAACCTGATTCTGATACAGCACATAATACCTGTATTTTCGTGCGGCATTACTGAAAAGTTCTGTTATAAAGACCTGATATGGGCCGTATTTACACCTGACACTCAATATGATCCGGGAAGGTGTGGCATCAAATTCATATTCAGATTGTTCAAAAGCAGTGGGGATAGCTCTTACAACATTATCAATATATTCTGAAGCTGTTCTGTCCAATCCTTAATCCCTTCATGACAAAATTCCCATTCTGATAAATCTGATTCCCACAATTTAGTTATATCTTTTTCAATCTGTTCCACATAATTTTCATCTTCGGCAACGAGCCTGCAGAACAGGTTGTAATCTTTTCCATATTTTTTCTGGAAAGCCTGATCCTTTTTCTTCAATGCTTTAATTTTTATCCTGATCTGCTCAACCAGATATCTTTGCAGCGCATCATCAACCGCGGTTTGAAGATCCATATCAAAAGTGGACAACAGTTGAGCATACCTGCTTTTGACTTTTATTGAATTCGTTATTCCTGTTTCCATATTCCAATTAACCTTATTCTATCAATCATTCTTTGATCGCCAAACGCTTGGTAACGCATTCATTTTATCACTATGGTTCATAATTAGAAAGATTTTGTTATTAGGGAGTTTCGGGGGTCATTTCGGGGGTCAGTTTCGGGGGTCAGGCCTGCGTTATTGTAGTTATTTGGTCCTGGATGTGTGCTGCTTTTTCCAGAAGAGATTGATTTTTTTCAAGGCGGGCACGAAGGGCCTTCACCTGCCTGCTTAATCCCGGCACATCCCGGTTGAAATACCGGGCTAAATCAGACACCAGATACCCGCAATGATCCACGCCGATGAGTGTGGCCATGGCTCTGGCTTGTGTCAGTTGCCTGGCGCGGCTCGCACTGGTCATCTCCCGGACCGGGACCTGGTAAATCCGGGCGACCAGCGCCACCAGCGGTTCGATTCCGATCTGTGCCTGAACCGTTTCATTTTTCCGGCTGAGGGCTGCCTGGATGAAATTTTCATTACCGAGGATCCGCCCTTCTGTGCAGCTGCCGTGGCGAAGCTTGTCCAGGAGTTCCTCACCGGTTGTCTGGCCCATGAAATGCAGATAAACGGCCCGCGCGTCCGGCTCTGTTGTTCCGAATTGTCCCAGTCCCCGGTCGATACTCAGCCAGCCAGGCGGCCGGATTTTGCCGGCATAAGCTGCATGGCTGCTCCGGGGATACTCCAGGGGATCGGTGACCATGCCGGCACGCACCGGATTCAGATGGATGTAGCGAATCAGCTCCTTGAGATAGGCATCCTTGTCCACAAGAACTGCCTTGTACCGTCCCTGGAACACATGCCCTACCCGGTCATGCCGCTTGTTGAACCACCAGGTATAGCGCTGAGAAATATTCTGCATCAGCTTTGACAGCGGTTCTTCCCGGACCTGCAGCGCCATATGTACATGATTTTTCATCCAGCAGTAAGCATGCAGCACGATCGCGCACTGATCCAGCCCCCGGGCCAGAATCTCTTCAAAATATCTGCATTCGACATCTTGATAAAAGACCGTCTGCCGGGCATTTCCTCTGAGCATGACATGATACAGTGCTCCGGGATAATGGATACGTGATTTTCGTGCCATAGGGGGCGGTGGGGGCGGTGGGGTCAGGCCTGCGTTATTGTAGTTATTGGGGGGGGGTAAGTTTTAAGTTTTAAGTAGACGGGGTGTGGTCAGGGGTGGCTTATTGCAGTCAATTCCTTTTCTTGTTTTACCCTTTCGTATAGCCAGACCTTGATCAAAGCCCCTCGGTCCACACCTATGGTAGCTCTGATGCCATCGATTTCACTCACCAGCTCTTCGGCTATATCGATTGTGATACGTACCTTTCTGCCGTGCCGAACAATTTTGGCTTTGGAGATGTCAATCAAATCATGAATATCTTCACCATCATCGAATCGTCGGTCAAATTCTTCCGTGCTTTTTGCTGGTTTCTTTTTAACCATAAAGATTTGCCTCCTGCTTTCTGGCGCGTCTAACTGAAATAATTCGCAGGGCATTCCCGCGCCGCGTAAAAATTGCAACAAAATATAATCCATGTAACAGGGTGGGGGTTTTAAGTGTTAAGTGGGCCGGGTTTGGGGTTATTCGTTGTGGTTGAAGACGGGGTAGCCGGCCTGGTGGCAGAGCTGGTCTTTCTGGGCCTGGGCAAGGTCGTGTCGGGTCATTTCTTTGACCAGGGTGTTGAATGAGGTTTTCGGGGTCCAGCCAAGGTTTTGGTGAGCTTTGGTCGGGTCTCCGAGCAGGGTGTCCACTTCCGTGGGGCGGAAATACCGGGGGTCTATGGCCACGATGGTTTTGTTGGTGGCAGGATCAATGCCGATTTCATCAATGCCCGTGCCCTGCCACTGGAGGGTCATGCCCAGTTCGGCCGCGCACAGGTCCACAAATTCACGGACCGAGTGCTGCTCGCCCGTGGCAATGACATAGTCGTCCGGGAACTCCTGCTGGAGCATGAGCCATTGCATCTCCACGTAGTCTCTGGCGTGGCCCCAGTCGCGTTTTGCGTTGAGGTTGCCCAGGTACAGGCAGTCCTGGAGGCCTAAGTGGATACGGCACAGGGCCCGGGTGATCTTGCGGGTAACAAAGGTCTCGCCCCGCAGCGGGGATTCGTGGTTGAACAAAATGCCGTTGCAGGCATACAGGTTGTAGGCTTCCCGGTAGTTTATCGTGATCCAGTAGGCGTAGAGCTTGGCGGCCGCATAGGGGGACCGGGGGTAGAACGGGGTTTTTTCGGTCTGGGGGGTTTCCTGGACCTTGCCGTACAGTTCGGAGGTAGAGGCCTGGTAGAACCGGGTTTTGTTTTCCAGGCCCAGGAGCCGGATCCCTTCCAGGAGGCGCAGGGTGCCCAGGGCGTCCGTGTCTGCCGTGTATTCCGGAGATTCAAACGACACCTGGACGTGGCTCTGGGCTGCCAGGTTGTAGACCTCGTCGGGCTGAACCTGCTGGAGGATGCGGATCAGGTTGGTGGCATCCGTGAGGTCGCCATAGTGCAGGATCAGGTTGCGGTCTGTCTGGTGGGGGTCCTGGTACAGGTGGTCGATGCGGTCTGTGTTGAACAGGGAGGCCCGGCGTTTGATGCCGTGGACTTCGTAGCCTTTTTCGAGCAGGAATTCGGCGAGGTAGGCGCCGTCCTGGCCGGTGATGCCGGTGATGAGTGCTTTTTTCATAAAAGTTTTAAGTGTTCAGTTTTAAGTTTTAAGTGTGGTTCCTGTTTTGTTATTCTCGGAAGTCTTTTTGGTGATCAAGGAACCAGGTGTAGGCATCTGTCAGGCCTTGTTCCAGGGGGATGGACGGGGACCAGCCCAGGGATTTGAGTTTGGTTACATCCAAGAGTTTTCGGGGGGTGCCGTCGGGTTTGGTGGTGTCAAAGGTCAGGCGGCCGGTGAAGCCGGTGACTTTGGCAATGGTTTGGGCCAGTTCCCGGATGGTGCAGTCAATGCCCGTGCCCACGTTGATGTGGGAGAGCATGGGTTGGGTGTGGGCCTGGTATGTGGCGGCATCCAGGTTCATGACGTGTACGGTGGCGGCGGCCATGTCATCCACGTGCAGGAATTCTCTCATAGGGGTGCCAGATCCCCAGATCACCACTTCCGGGGCCTGCTGCTGGACGGCTTCGTGGAACCGGCGCAGCAGGGCTGGGATCACGTGGCTGTTTTCCGGGTGGTAGTTGTCCCCGGGACCGTAGAGGTTGGTGGGCATCACGCTGCGGTAGTCCCGTCCATACTGGCGGTTGTAGCTCTCGCACAGCTTGATGCCGGCGATCTTGGCAATGGCGTAGGGTTCGTTGGTAGGCTCCAGATATCCCATCATCAGCATCTCTTCTTTCATAGGCTGGGGAACCTCTCTGGGATAAATGCAGCTGCTGCCCAGAAACAGCAGTTTCTGGACCCCGCTCTGGTGGGCCGCATGAATCACATTATTTTGAACCATCAGGTTTTCATAGATGAATTCCGCCGGATAGGTGTTGTTGGCATGGATGCCCCCGACTTTGGCGGCGGCCAGGTACACCTGGTCCGGCTTTTCAGACTGCATGAAGTCTCTGACCGCCTGCTGGTCAAGGAGATCCAGTTCCTGGCGGGTCCGGGTGATGATATCGGTCTGTCCCAAGGCGTTGAGATGTCTGACAATGGCGCTTCCTACCATACCTCGATGGCCGGCTACGTAGATTTTCATCATGGGGGCCTGCTTTATTGTCGTTATCGGGGTGTTCATAGCAACTGGATGCGGATACGGCCGGCGCCTTGGAGCATTTTCTGAATTTCAACGGGCAGATACAGCTGGCGGTTGCCTGTGATGGCCAGGCGGGCCGTGTAGGTTTCGCCTGTGGTCAGGTTCTGGATCCGGGCGGCCACGGTTTGTTTGTTTTCCGTGGAGATGCCCTCCCGGGCCGCCAGCTGGCGCTGGGCTTCCGGGATCAGGATCTGTTCCTGGTAACTGTCTTCATTGACTTCCCATTCGATCAGTTTCATTGGTGATCTCCTTTACGTTCGGCGGGCGATCAGCAGGGTTCTGCCGATGGTGCCCAGGATGCGTTTGGTCTGCATTTTCTGCACCTGGTTTCCGGTCAGGCGTTCTGTGGACAAAGGGCATTCGATGCGGCGGATGACCTGCCAGCCGGTTTGGGTCAAGAGCCGGTGGTAATCAAACAGGGTGATGGATCTGCCGGGGTCTTCCTGTGCGGCCGGGGTGGATTCAAAATCGTACCAGTCGGCATTTAAAAACGCCAGGGAAGCGCCGGGGTTGGTGTTTTCATGGGCCAGGGTAAAAAAATCCTTAAAAAACGCTTCATATTCCTTTTTGGACAAGGAAGATATGGAAGGGGCTGCTTTGCCGGCTTTTTGTTCGTATTCCTTTGCTTTTTTGGTGTAATACGGGGGATCAAAAAAGATCAGGTCCGGCTTTCTGTCAAGGGGCCAGGTGCGTTTTTGCGGGTTCCAGTGATGGTATTCGATTTCCGGGCGGCCCTCTGATGGTGCAAGATCAAAGGCCCGGCATTTTCGTTCAAAAGCCAGGCAGACATCCGGGACAACGCCGCCGCCGGCCATGGGGTCCAGGACCAGGTCCCCGGGTTCTGTAAAATAGAACAGGGTATGGGCCACCAGCTGGGCAGGGATGCGGCCGGGCCAGTCATCTCCGAATCTGTCATCACATTCGTTGAAATGCCATTGATCCCAGGTGCGAAGGCCCCATTCAAGGGCTTTGAATTTTTCCTGATCTGTCTTTCCTTGAAGTCTCAATGCCCAGGCAAGTGCCAGTTCCATGTTGTAATGGCCGGCAATGTATGTCATGTCCCGGCCCTGGGAGAGCAGATTACCAATATTACCAAATTTGGTATTATTGGTAATCTGTGAAATCCGCTGCTGGTTTATCCCCACTTTTTTTGAGATCTTTTCCTGGGTCCAGCCAAGGCGGCTGAGCCGGATAATGATGCTGTCTCTGTTTGTTTTCTGCCGGGCACGGATATCCGTGATCCATGCGTTGACGGTCTGCTGGATCACACCCAGTTTTTCTGCCAGGGCCGTTTCAGTATATCTGCATTTCGGGTCTGATGATGCAATGTCCCTGGCAATGCGCTTTTTATCGGCCGGGGTCAGCCGGTCGCCATGGCGGGTGTTGTTCCGGGCCGACTCCAGGAGCAGTTCTGTTTTGGCGGCTTCATAGTCCAGGACCGCGTCCTGGTAATGGATCACGGGGATGTCCGTGCGGCCGGCCTGCCTGAACGCGTGCCACCGGTGCACCCCGTCGATGAGGATCAGCACGATGGCCAAAAGATCCCCGCCCGGGGTGTAGTTGACCACCCGCTGCACCATGACCGCCGGAAACTGCGCCCCGATGGACAGGGCTTCGACGTAGGCGTCCACCGTCTTCTGGTTGAGGCTGGAGCGGGGGTAGATGCCCTCGTCCCATATCAGCTCCTGGATTTTCATTTCAGGGTCACCCATTAAAGGGCCAGTCAAGAAAAAAAACACCTCCCCGTGAAAAAAGTTTCCTTTTTTCTTGACTGCTGTCTCCGGTTCTTTCCAGTACTACCATTACGGCCTTTATTCCTGGTTTGCACCTGTTATTTCGGCGTGTTGGTTTACGGCTTATTGATCCGCACCAGTCACCCATCGGGTTCAAGGCGAGTGTGCATCAGCGTATGAAGCTTGATACACGGCCCCTGGTCCATCTGGACCCCAGAAAATCTTCAGTACCATGCCGTGGCTAATTGTTTGTTTCAGACCTTATGGTTGTTAACCAACCCCTTACAGGCTCACGGCATAGGCGAATCAGGTAATAAAAACCATTTTAACGGCTGCGGCAGTTTCCAATCAGGCCTGCTGGTTCGATGCCAACCCCTTGGTCGGTTCCCTGCCGCAGCCAAACTCAGCAAACAGTCTGGCTTCATCATACGGTATCTGGTCCCGCATGATATAGTAAGATGCCCTGCACAGTTTATTGCTCAGGGCTTTAACTGCAACAATCCCGTTCCTTTTTGCTTTTTTCTTCTGGAAAAACCGCTGGGCCTCCCGGCTGTAGCGTTGCGCAAAATTGGCTGCTTCCACATAGGCCCAGGACAGAAACTTGTTGCCGTTCTTTTTGTTGTTTTCTCCCTTTTTTTTCTTGTTTGATGTTTTCTCACTTTTGACACACCGGCAATAGGAAGAATAATGACCCACTTTTTTGAAGCGGTTGATGTCACCCACTTCCAGCATGATGGTCAACGCAAGGATCTTCCCGATCCCGGGTATGGTCTGAAGCAGGCTGAATTCCTTTTTGAGCCGCACCTGCGCCAGAACTTGCTTCTCAATATTGAGAATGGTCTTATCCAAAAACTCAATGGTGCTCAAATGATTTCCGGCCATAAACGCCAGGTTGGCTTCAAACATCCGGTCAATATCTTCATCGGTCAGTTTTTTAACTGCCCTGACAGACATCCGGATGCCCAGGGTCCGTGCAATCATGCTTTGCAGACTCAAGATCTGGCTGGTTCTTTGGTGGACAAACAGGAGCCTTCGCCGCAGCAGATCCCGGACCGATCTTTGCTGCTTTGGGTAAATATACCCTTCAGGCAAGATGTTCAATCGTTTCATATGCGCCAGCCAGAAGGAATCCCACCGGTCATCGGTGTACTTTAATCCTTCATACTGCTTGACAGCGGATGGGTTGGCCAGATGAACCTGATAGCCATGATCTTGCAGGCCATCCACCAGCCAGTACCAGTTGTAGGTTGATTCTACCACAACGCCATCCAGGTTGCTTTTGAACGGTTCCAGCACCGAGAGGACATCCGGCAGATCATTGCTGATCCGCTTGCCAAACACTCGCTTGTCCGTCTCATCAATGATGCCGATGTAATTATTGCTTGAATGCAAATCAATTCCAGCGTAATATTTCATTGGGCACCTCCTAAATCCTATATGTTTATAATAACTGGTATTATAGCAATCGTTGCTATAATTAGGGAGGTGCCTACTCATTTTTTCAATTCGCTTCGGCCAGCTTTCCAGGGGAACCCCAAAAATTCCCTTGGAAAGCTGGCTTCCACGCAGTTTAATAGTAGCAAATGACAACGGTTGTTTTTTGCTACGCCCTTTATATGATTATCAGGCCTGCGTTATTGTAGTTATTGGGGGGGGAAAGTGTTAAGTGTTAAGTTTTAAGTGTTAAGTGTTAAGTAGACGGGGTGGGGTCAGGGTTGGTTATCTGGAGTCTTGAATTCTTTTGAATGCTATGCGGTAGACTTCCAGATCTTCTCGCTTATCAATGGCAATGATCTTAATAATCTGTTCAACTTCCTGGTATTCATAGACAATTCGGATTTTTTTCTGCATGGCATATAATTTAAAGTAGCCTTCTAAATTTATACCCGCCTTGTTACCAAGAGCCTCACCATACCTTGGATTTTTCTCCAATTTGACAAGCTGTTTTAAAACCAGCTTTTTAACACTGCCGTCCAGGCTTTTAAAATCTTCACAAGCCTCCGGAATCAACTCAACTTTCCAGGTCGGCACGTGTCAATCCTTCTGCATTCAGCAAATCGTCCAGATTCATATCAGGGCGGCTGTTTTGCCTTTTTATTATTATTTCTGAAAGATAAATATGCTCGAGCAAATCTTTTGCTTTTTCCATCCGCTCCCACTCCTCAAAAGGAACAATTGCAGCAGTTTTATTTCCTGAAACATCTGTTACAAATTGTATTTCCATTTATTTTCCCCCTTTAAGACTCAAAACTTCTGCATTAAAAATTAACACTTAGATTGCAAATTGTCAATTTGATGGGTGTTGGGTGTTATGATGTCGGGCATTGGGGTGTCAGACCTTTGTTCACCAGGGTCAGGGGCCGGTAAACCGGGTTTCGGTGCCACCGCTCCCACACGGAAGGGTCCACTGTGACGTTGATGGCCGGGTTGCCGTCCGGGTCCGTGTCGTATTTGCGGATGTGGCGGCCGTTGTTGGGTTTGAACCGTCTGGCGAACCATTGGTATGTTCCGCCCAGAAATTCGGCAAACGAGTCCCGGGGGGATGTGGTCAGGGCCTGGTCCGGCGGGGTGCAGGGGGTCAGGTCCAGGCCGGCGGCCAGGGCTTTTTTCTGGATCCAGGCCAAGGGCAGGTCTGCCAGGGGGTCGTCCCCATATCCGCCGCCCACATTGGCGTGGGCACCTGTGAACCAGCGCTGTTCCACATCCCAGACCCCGATCATGTGAATGGAGACCGCCGGGCGGCTGAACCGGTCCCGGAACGTGCGGGCTGTCGGGTCGTTCGGGGCGATCTGTTTGTCTCTGTAGCTCTTCAAAGGGGGTCTGACCCTGCTAAGCGTTTGTTATTATAGGGGTATGGGTAAAAAATGCTTGTTTTTGGCTCTTAGAAGGCACTTTTCGGGGGTGAAAACAGGGTTTTAAGGATTTCAATGGGATGGTGCCTGGGGTTCATAAATCAGGGTTGTGCCAGATTGCACGAGGGTTGTCCTTATGGCTTGTTTCTTAGGGTCACAATAAGCCAGTGAGCCAAGCCTGTCCCCGGGGATTTTCAGCTGTCTGACAGCAGGTGCAGCGGGATTTCGACGGGTTCGTTGTTCAGTATCTTTCTGACCAGGGTGATGTCGAGGTTGGCAATCTGGGCGATCATTTCTTCGGACAGTCCATTTTTTTTGGCATTGCGGACCAGGGATATCATCGTTTTGTAGCTGCCTTCCTGACGGCCTTCCTGACGGCCTTTCTGGATGCCTTTCTGGATGCCTTCCTGTCTGAGTTTTTCTGCGGTTGTCATGGCAATGTCCCCTCCTTTCTCTGAAATGCAGGCAACTGATTGGACAAGTTTGTCTGGTTCGATCTCGGTTGCCTGTAATATGTAGTTTATCACAGCTTCAAGGAATTTCAATCCCTGTGTTTCCTGGAAATATGCCCGGCCGATCTCTAAAAACTGGGTCAGATAATGTTCCAGTTTCTGCTGGTCGAAAATATTTTTCATGATCAGCAGGGCTATCCGCAGTGAAGCTACCTTAAAAGTACTCGTTTTTATGGATTCGTTGGAGTACGCAGAAAGATCCACAAATATAAATTTAAAATCAGGAATATAGGGTGTTATATCGTTTGGCAGATTTTTGAACCGGGTGATCAGGGTGCCAGGGGTCCAGGATTTCCAGCCGTGGTAGAGTACGATGGGGATCACCGGCATTCGGGGTTGTTTTTGTTTGATGCTGTTTTCCCAAAGATTGCCCATGTAACGGTGAAGCTGGAACGGCAAATTGGTGTCCGGAGCGCTTTTGTGTTCGAACAACAGGGCTATTTTAATCTGGATTCCGGAAAACCGGCAGTTATATACGGTGTCGGAAAAGTTTTCTGCCAGTTCTGCATCCACATGAGATCCTTTTTCAATGGCAAGCGTCTTAAAATCAATCTGATGCACCAATCCGGGCGGAAGGATATGTCGAACAAAATCAGCGGCATTTTCCCGGATTGAAAAAGTGGCTTTGAAAAAAAGATCGTGATGGTTCATGGGTTTTGGGTATTTGGTTTTGGGGTTGGGGGTGACAGGCCTTTGTTCACCAGGGTTCGGGGCCGGTAAGCCGGGTCCCGGTGCCACCGCTCCCACACGGAAGGGTCCACTGTGACGTTGATGGCCGGGTGGCCGTCCGGGTCCGTGTCGTATTTGCGGAGATGGCGGCCTTTGCCGGGTTTGAAACGTCTGGCGAACCATTGGTAGGTTCCGCCCAGAAATTCGGCAAACGAGTCCCGGGGGGATGTGGTCAGGGCCCCCACCGTGTCCCAGACCCCGATCATGTGGATGGAGACCGGGCGGCTGAACCGGTCCCGGAACGTGCGGGCTGCCGGCCCCGGTCCTTGGCGTGGTCTGCCAGGCTGGTGCACAGGCGGAACACGTTGGTGCGGTCCTGGGGGTCGTTCCATGTGCCGTCGAATAGGAGGGTTAGGTTCATTAAAGTTTTAAGTTTTAAGTGTTCAGTTTTAAGTAAACGGGGTGGAGTCAGGCTTATAGAGCAGTATCACACAGACCAGTATCTGAATGATGACGGGCGGTAACCACGAGTTCCAACCCTTCATTATTCTGTAAACAACTGAGAATCTCAAAAAAATTGTGTGCGCCAGGATTGCCGGAAGGGCTCAGCATCCGATGAAGACTTTTGCTCGGCTTATTGATCTGTCTGCTGAGTGTTTCAAAGCCGACAGTAGCCTTGATGTAGTCTCGCAATAACGCTTTTCCTACATCCACATCACCGGATAAAAAACTGTCTACTGCCTCGGTCAGCATAGCCTCACGATATGCAGGGTCCTTTTTGGCACGAGCCTGTATGGTCTCTCGAAAATTTCTGGTTAAAACCATTAAAGTTGGGGGTCAGGCCTGCGTTATTGTAGTTATTGGGGGGTTGGGTATTGGGGCATCGGACTAACGGGAGCTAATTATTGCCGGAGGGCAAAATCGATTACTTTCTTACTCAGGTAAATGCCATTGGATTGCATTCTATCTATTGCTTCTGTCATCGAAAAATCAAGACCTTTGCGTTTTGCACGGAGCAGTACGCCTATTGATCCTGTCAGACAAAGACCGTTCAATCTCGCAATCCTTCTGCCAACAGTTCTTCTTCTTCAAGGTCTATCATCGGCACGTTAAACCGGTGGAGTCCAAGCAAAAACGCAACCCTGCTGCATCCGGCCAATTCAGCGGCCATCCCTGACGAAAGCCGCTTCAATTCAAACAGCTTGACAGCCATTGCCATTCTGGCCTCGTCCTCAAATGCCTGCTTTGTCACCTGGAGGAGGTCCGGCAAATTCTGTGGATACTCGACATTAAATTGATTTTGCATATTCACCACCTGTCAAAAATCCTATTTATTTGAATCATAATATGATTTTGTTTTTTTTAAACCGTTTTTAAAAAGGTTTCATACCAGGTCATGGCTTCGGTTAAGCCCTGCCCGATCCGGTGCGTAGGGGGTGGGGTCAAACAGGGTGATGGATCTGCCGGGGTCTTCCTTTCGGGGTCAGGCCTGCGTTATTGTAGTTATTGGGGGGGGGGGGAAGTGTTAAGTGTTAAGTGTTAAGTTTTGGGTATAGCTCCGCTCTGTCGGTTACATGCTGGATGGGCGTTTAACCGATGGAGGTGCAGTAAGGTTGTATTTCTAAAACAGATCATGGTTGATGTAAAGGGGTTTGTTGATTATTACGCCAGCACATATTTTCCGGTTTTGGGCGCACCGATAAACGTTATCAAACCTTTCTTTTTCAAATCACCAATATCACGTTTGGCGGTTTTTTCCGCTATCTGCCATTGTGCTGCCAGGTCTGATGCTTTACAATTCCTGCCATTGCGGAGCTGTTCTATGAACCATGCCTGCCTTTCATTTACAGGGACATTTATAGGGACATTTACAGGGACATCGATCAGCTGTTCCCTTACTTCCGGATGAGGAAATATTGTGACCCGCATAGACGGTCCCACCTCCTGCCATTCCGGCACGGGATAACCAGCCCTGTTACAACTGTCTGAAACTCTTCTGTATCCGCTTCCCCACTCTTCCATCAGTCCAAGCTCTCTGAACACTCTTGCAATCACCCGATTCCGGATCCTGCTGAGACCTGCCTTAAAATCATCAATGGTCATTCCCAGAGGTAAGGTACCCGGACTCTGAATCTCCATTCTGTCATTGAAAATGGCAACCATAACTCTCATACCTGCCTGCGTTAGTCGGGGTCTGACCCCGATAAAATATTGTTATTAAAGGAGAATCGTTTCAATTCAGGGTGTTTTTTCCTCTTAGGTGCCGCTTTTTGGGGGCAAAAAGTGGGTTTTAAGGATTTTGCCTGGAGTCGTCTAACTGGTGCCCCTGTCACACGTATTGATCAATCTGGATTATCTGGTTCAGGCGTTTGCAGACTTCGGCAAAAAATGAATCCGACAATTTTTTCTGAGGATGAACCGTTGCCCGGCGTACCCGCCAGTCAAAGGATTTGGGCTGTTGACAGAGGACATAACTGGTTTTGCCGGTACGTCCTTTTGTCCTGGCCTTCCCGGTTTCAACGGCAAAAGGATTGTCTGCATTGTATTCTGCCGTGGTCATGGGCAGGCCGATGACCAAGGATGTTTTGTCGTTGAAATTACGGGGTGAAAGAACCAGAAAAGGATGGATATCCCGCATTTCTTTTCCGGCCTGGGGGTTGCAGTCGATCCAGATGATATCCTGCCTGCCTGGCACCCAGGATTTCTTTTCTTTTTTTGAACCGGCTGTTACCACTTTTCAGCCCCAATTGCCCGGGTCTGCATTGTCTCTCCGCCATGCCGGACCGGATCAAAACGAGACAGACGTTGATCCAGGGTTAAGTCAGCCTCTTGTTCGGGACGGATGACGATGGCACCATCTTCCACCGACATGTGCACACGTTGATCAATATGCAGCCGGGCCGCCCGGGCAATCGCAGCCGGCAGTCTGACACCCAGACTGTTACCCCATTTTTTGATATCCAGAACAGTTTCCATCATCATGGTCTCCATGTATATGGTTGATGTTTAAACAGAGTATAAACGTTGCCTGGTCTTTTGTCAATATTGGGCAAAATCTGACTATAATCGGGGTCTGACCCCTTTTTCTCTTTCTCCTTTACGTTCGCCGGGCGATCAGCAGGATTCTGCCCGTGGTGCCCAGGATGCGTTTGGTCTGCATTTTCTGCACCTGGTTTCCGGTCAGGCGTTCTGTGGACAGGGGGCATTCAATGCGGCGGATGACCTTCCAGCCGGTTTGTGTCAAGAGCCTGTGGTAGTCAAATATGGTGATGGATCTGCCGGGGTCTTCCTGTGCGGCCGGGGTGGATTCAAAATCGTACCAGTCGGCATTTAAAAAAGCCAGGGTCGCGCCGGGGTTGGTGTTTTCCCCCATTCAAGGATTGCGGGGTCAGGCCTGCGTTATTGTAGTTATTGGGGGGTTGGGTATCGGGTACTATTTTTCATCCAAAAAATGATACCCTCCTGTTTTGGGTGGGCCTTGGAATTTGATTTTCTTTTGTTCGCGCAGCTCTTTTAACCAGCGTTCCAATGTTCTTTGCGGCAGATTCAGGGCGGCTTTAATTTCTCTGGATTTTTTGCCGGGGTTGGCTTTAATGAAGTCTAAAAGATTGTTTACTCCGCCACTTACTCCGCCACTTACTCCGCCACTTACTCCGCCACCTGGTATTTCACCCATTGGAAACAATGTGACTTTGAAATTATCGGCAATTGTTTCAAACACCGGTGCAGGAGATCCTGCATCTGCCATCGACTGCATCACCCGTTTAATTCCGGAACCATACTTTTCAATAATTCCGGCTTCTTTGAATATTGAGGCAATCTGTTTGTTTCTGGGATTGGATGCCAGCCTGCCGGAAAGGATGTCCTGCATTTTCATTCCCTTGGGAAGCGGGCCCGGATTGAAAAACTCCATTCTATTGTGAAATATTTTGATGGTCGAATCACCTTGTGCCTGATAATCTCTGTGGACAATCATATTCACGATAATTTCTCTTACAGCTTCGAGTGGATATTCCCAGACTTCATCTCTTTGGGGTTTGCCTGAGATAACAAACCGTTTGCTGATATGCTTGCGTACAAAATCCATACAGGCTTCCACTTCTGAAAAAAGATCATTCCGGATAGTAATGCTGTCCTTTATGATGGTTTCCGAATCAAAACGGCCTGCATCAATGGTCGAAATCATTGATGGATTCTTACAAAAAAGCAGAAAACAACCAAAAGAAACGGCGTTTTCACGCAGCAGTTCAAATTTTTTAAGCACTGTCAAAGGATCGTCATTGATGGGATAATCCCGGAACCGATTCGAATTTTCAATAAACTGGTAGACTTTTTCCAGTGAAATATCATTGATGTCATGGTTCGGGTCCCGGGCAAAATCCCAGCTGAGGTTGATCGTCCTCAGGTGTTCATTGGCTATTTCATTTAAATCCATAAGATGGTTGGCATTGTGAACCCTTTTGTAGTACTTGCCTTTGAAACTTATGGGTTTGATGGGATAGGAGATGACAGACAAGCTGATGACTGTTTTATCCTCATGGGCAAACGTCTCTGCATCAGGAATGATGGACGGAGATGTTGTGTTTTTTACCTGATTTATCCATTTCTGAATGCTTTCCCGGGAAGCCTGAGCCCCTGTTATTTTACCTTTGTCATTTACTCCGATCAATACCGTCCCGCCCCGGGTGTTTGCAAAAGCGCACAATGCCTCTATGGTTTCTTTTCCAAAGGAAGTCTTGAACTCAAGGTGTTCAGATTCACCTTTTTGTATGAGTGATTGGAGTGGGGTCATGTTTTAGGTGTTGGGTGTTAGGTATAGCTCCGCTCTGTCGGTTACAGGGGGAAGGCTGTATCCGATGAAGGGTGGTGCATTACAGAATGGTTGTATATAGAATTCATAGGGTGGTGTAAATAGGTGAAACTACCTAGTGGGAGGTTCAAAGCAGCTGGATACGTATGCGGCCGACGTCCTTTATGTCCGCCGGGCGATCAGCAGGGTTCTGCCGATGGTGCCCAGGATGCGTTTGGTCTGCATTTTCTGCACCTGGTTTCCGGTCAGGCGTTCTGTGGACAGGGGGCATTCAATGCGGCGGATGACCTTCCAGCCGGTTTGGGTCAAGAGCCTGTGGTAGTCAAACAGGGTGATGGATCTGCCGGGGTCTTCCTGTGCGGCCGGGGTGGATTCAAAATCGTACCAGTCGGCATTTAAAAACGCCAGGGTCGCGCCGGGGTTGGTGTTTTCCCCCATTCAAGGGCTTTGAATTTTTCCTGATCTGTCTTTCCTTCCAGTCTCAATGCCCAGGCAAGCGCCAGTTCCATGTTGTAATGGCCGGCAATGTATTGCATGTCCCGGCCCTGGGCGAGCAGATTATTAATTTTACCAAAAATGGTATTATTAATAATTTGAGCCACCCGGCCCTGGGTCATCTGTGTTGTCCGGGCAATCTTTTCCTGGGTCCATCCAAGGCGGCTGAGCCGGATAATAATGCTGTCCCTGTTTGTTTTCTGCCGGGCGCGGATATCCGTGATCCATGCGTTGACGGTCTGCTGGATCACACCCAGTTTTTCTGCCAGGGCCGTTTCAGTATATCTGCATCATTTGGGGGTCAGGCCTGCGTTATTGTAGTTATTGGGGGGGGAAGTGTTAAGTGTTAAGTTTTAAGTGTTAAGTTTTGGGTATAGCTCTGCTCTGTCGGTTACAGGGGAGGGCTGTATCCGATGGGGGGTGGTGCAAGGTGTGTTTTATAATATTCATGGGGTGGTGTAAATAGGGGATACCTATTGGGGGTTCAGAGCAGCTGGATGCGGATGCGGCCGGCGCCTTCGTGCATTTTCTGGATTTCCACCATTGGTCATTGGGGTCATTTATTCCAGCAACCAATCCAAAACAGGAGCAACTCTTATCCATTCGGGTACATCAAAGCCCGGCTGTATGCTTTCCGCCAGCAGCAGGGTCCGGCCTGACCCGACCCGCTTCCTGGCAGCATCGAGCCCCTTGATCTCGCGGGCCAGATTATTGGTATCAAGTCTTGATGTCACCTGTACCAGCAAAGGTTCCCTGCCGTGTGGAAAAGCGACAAAATCACACTCCCAACCGTTGCGTATAAAGTACATCTCTTGCGTCATCTCCCGCAAATGCCTGTAAACCAGATTTTCCAAGAGCTTTCCCCGATCTTCGGACAAGGTATAGTTGAGTGCGGTTGCCAGGCCATTGTCGTAGAGGTAGACTTTTTTGTTGCTCATCTCCCGCCTGATTACCGAGGGGTCATACCGTTCCATCCTGGTCAGCATGTATATGTCGAACACTTCGTCCATCATCCGATACAGGGAATCCTTTCCCACTGAAAATCCCCTGGACTTGAGATCGTTGTACAGCTTGTTGACTGAAAATTCTTATTCTTCAAAGGCCCGGCTCACGAGAGCCCTGTCTTTGCTGGACACCGGCGGATCGGCCGGCAGGCCCGAAAAACGCAAATAGTCTGCAAAGGAAAGAGGTAAAATCTCAAAGGATATTCCCCGCCCCCGCAGGGAAGTTGCGATTTCCCTGGACAACAGTCTGGAATTGGACCCGGTTATAACAACCCGCCTGGAAATGGTGTCTGTCACCCGGCGTACGAATTTTTCCCAGTCCGGCAGTTCCTGGATCTCGTCAAAAAAAAGATATACCCTGGACAGATCCTGGGCTGGATAAAGCTCGCGATAGGCGTCAAAAATAAGATCATTCTCGCCTTCCAGGTCCAGGGGCACATCCAGGCTTCTGCGCTGGAAATCAGGCAGCGGGATCTGGTGAAAATCTGCAATGATACGCTTGAGTTGGGCTTTCATATTCTATTATTATGTTTTAATATTTTCCTTTATGAAGGTATAAATAGTGGCTGGCCGGAAACCCCGATTTTGAGATTTTCCGGGGCACATGCCTGACAAAATTTTCAATTGTTGGTCCTCCTGCTATCACAAACCGGGGAAAGTGCTTTCATGATAGTCGTTTTTTGACGACTTTCCCATTTTTCGGGCACACCTGTAGTGTTTGACGTGCTGTTTTTGATGCAATGGCCTGTTTTTAAGCGGCTTTGCGCTGTTCAAACCGTTGCAGCTGTTTCAATCCTTTTTGTTGTATATTATGCCCCATGATCTGGAGGTTTCTTGCCAGAACAGACAGGCCCACGTATCTTTTAAATCCTTGAATACCATGATCCGGGCATCTGTCCAGACCATGATTTTCCAACCCGTTTATAGCCGATTCAACCGCTGAATG